>LNEA01000346.1 GCA_001464855.1 Rhizobiales bacterium Ga0077530 | reverse complement strand
CCGACCGATTTGATGATCTGATAGACCCAGTCGGGCTTGAGGCCGAGCGGCTTGCCGATATCGCCGCCGACGCCGAGCAGTCGGCGGATATCCAATTGAGCCGACGCCTTCAAACCGTCGACGCGCGTCGAGCTGATGCCGAACTGCTCGGAGAGAACGAGCGCATGGATTGTCCAGCGCACGACGTCGGCCCACGCAAGATCGCCGCGGCGCACTGCCGGCCCCAGCATGGTGATGGAAAGCGCCTCGGGCAGAATATGATGTTCGGCTGATCCCGTGAGGCGTGATCGCAATGCCGCGAGCATCGCCGCGTCGGCGCATAGCACCTGGCAGCGGCCACTCGTGTACGCCTGCACCATCTCTTCCCATTTCTCGACAATCACCGGCTCGTGCCGGATGCCCTGCGTCTTGAAATAGGTGGCGAGCGCCTCGACGGCTTCGGGATCGGCACCAACGCAGATTCTGGCACCGGAAAGTTCGCGCGCGCTCGTCACGCCTTGTGCTCGCTTGACGAGCAGTGCGGTCGCGTCATGAAAGAGGACGCCGGGAAACCCCAGCCCGAGACCCGTCTCACGCGTGAGGCTGATCGCCGTGGCCGTCGCCAGTACATCGATCTCACCCGACTGGATCGCTGCCGGCGCTGCGGCAGGAGCGATCATCAGCGGCTTGATCGCATCCGATTTGCCGAGCACGGCTGCCGCCAGCGCGCGGCAGAAGTCGACGTCGAAGCCCGTCCACATGCCACGTGCGTCGACCACCGAGAATCCCGCCGAGGCGCGCGTGAAACCGCAAACGACGTGGCCGCGCGCCTGGATGCGCTCAAGAGTCGAGGGAGGGGCGCTAAGTGCAGCCGGCACCAATCCAGGCGTCATCATCGACACCAACGCCGCCAGGACTATTCCGAGGAGGCGCGGGCACCGGTCAACAATCGCACCGGCGATCGATTGCAACGCGGATGGGTGTGCGAGAATCCAATGCGAGAAGCGTGAACGTGCCAGTTGTCTGATTCCTGCGATGACGATCATTCGAAGGCACGATCCGATGCGGGAACTGCGCGATCTGCCGCGTCAGTCATGCAGGACGAGCACGATCCGAGTTCGGCGATCGATGCTGACCCAACGTGTGCATTTCCGTTCTGGCCTCTGACCGTGGCGCGGTCAAGACTTCATGCGTGCCTGACGATAAGAGTTAATCAGGCCTGCTCGAGCTCGACGAGGGTGCCGCAGAAGTCCTTTGGATGAAGGAACAGCACCACGCGCGCGCCAGCCGCCTTCAGGCGATCGCGAGCGGCGAGAATGTCGTCGACCTCGTAGCAGATGTGATGAATGCCGCCATCGGCGTTGCGGTCGAGAAATTTTGCAATCGGCGAACCAGCGCCGAGCGGCTCAAGCAGCTCGATCTTGGTATTAGGCAGCACAACAAACACCGTCGATACGCCGTGATCCGGCTGCGCGACTTTCTCGGAGACCTCGCCGCCGAGGGTGTCGCGATACACGGCAACTGCCGCGTCCATGTCCCGAACCGCGATTGCAACGTGGTTCAATCGCCCGATCATCGCTTCGCTCTCCGACCAACGCTTTGCTGCGGCGCACGCTGGTTCCGTCATCCGGCATCGCAGCGTGGCCGTCAAGCCGCAGAGATGACGCGGGAGACGGTCACGGCCGCCACGCGGCGGACACGGCTGGCGCGATGCGGTACGATTGCCTGAGTGATTCGGTGCGTCATCACGTGCTGCGTATGTTCCGACTTCTGATGGATGTGCGGTGGCAGACCGCTCGTCCGTGGGATGAGTAACGCAGGTGGCACGATATACCTATGAGCGAACGCCCAACGCAGACGCCAGCGTCGAGCGCACGACAGCCACAGGCGTCGGGGGCGTCAACGCCACAGGTGTCGCGAGATTCAGCGCGGGATCGACTGCGCATCGATGAGCGCGGTGACGGCGCATCGGCGCGTCATTCGCCCCATTCGGGCCAGCCGCCGCCCATGAACGAGTCGCTGGCGGCTCGGGCGGAGAGATTCCGCAATGGCGCGCCTTTCCTGGTCGAACGCGCGACGCTGTACGATCCCGATCCCCTTGATCTGCCCGTGGCGCCGGCCGATCGGCGTCTCGGACCACCGCGAGCCTTGCTGCCGGCCGCGTTGACATTGCTCGGCATTGTGATTTTCGTCGGTCTCGCGGCGGGCATCCTTTTCGTGCGCAACGCCGATGGGCCGCGCATCGACGAGACGCGGGACCGAGGGCAAGACAAGGGATCAAGTCGCCTCGATCAGTTTTCGGAGCGAGTCGCTCCGCCGCCATCGTCTTCGACAACAAGCCGTCCTGAGTCGGTGGTGTACGATCTGACCCGGCGCTCGAACGACACGATCGTCGGCGCCTGGCGTGCCCTCAAGGGCGCTTCAGGTCAAACGACTGCCCTAAGCCCGCCTGCGGCGCCCGCACCTGCGCCGGAGGCCATCCCCACTGTCGTGTCGGCTCCCGCCGAGCCTGCGCCTACCGGGCTGCGCCGACTGCTGCCTCGGCGCTTCACCAGCCGACCCGCGATTCAGGCGGTCGAGCCGGCCGCGGAACGTGCCACACCGGCGCGCGCCCCGCTCGATGACCCGTATGTCTCCAATCGGTCCGCCCAGGCACACCCCGCCGAGCGTAAACCGGCGACCCCGGATACGGCCTCGGCGCCGCGCCAAGCGTCCAAATCTCCGCGCGGTGGTGCCGCTCCGGGTGCGACGGAGCATCCCGGTCCGAGCGTCGTCGCCCGCGTCGGCCGCGAGACCGATCCCAGGCAGCGCGATAAAGCGGACGACAGGGAGGACGCAGCCCCTCCAGCCGTGCCGTCGGATGCCGACAGACCCAAATCGACGCGGGAGCGGTACGCGAACAGCCGGTCCAAGCGCGAGGAGGCGCGCCGCAAGCGTGAGGCGCGTCGGCGGGCGATCGACCTCGACCGATTCCTGATCCGCGAGCGGGGCGAGGTACCTAACGGCTTCGTCTTTTCCGGCCCCCAGGGGCAGCGGCCATAGTGGCCTGCCATTACTGTCGCCCTCGGCTATCCCGCGCGATCGACGTCATACGATACCAGCCGCGTTTTGACGCGCTTCGTTGACAACCTCCGGCGCCGTCCTTATCTGTCCAGCGTGCCGGCTGGATGCGTGCCCGGTTGGGTTGGCAGTGGCTGTTGGCTGCTCGATCGTCGGCCTCTTCCTATTCGAAGCCCCACCGATGCGCAGCGGCAGCCTGTCGGCAGCCGGTGCCTCAACAGGTACACTGCTCTCGAAGTTCCTGCCCGCCCGCTCTCGGTGCAGGCCACTGATCTGGGGAACCGTCCATGCTGTCGCTCGCCTCGATTGCGTCCAAGATCTTCGGCTCGTCGAACGATCGAATGCTCAAGACGTTCCGGCCAAAGGTCGAGGCGATCAATGCACTTGAGGCGGATCTGACGAATCTGTCCGACGCGGATCTGCGTGCCCGGACCGAGATGTTCCGCAAGCAGCTCGCCGACGGCCAAACGCTCGACGATCTTCTGGTTCCGGCGTTCGCCACTGTCCGTGAGGCAGCCAAGCGTGCGCTTGGCCAGCGGCATTTCGACGTTCAGCTCCTTGGCGGCATGGTCCTGCATTCCGGCAACATTGCCGAGATGAAGACGGGCGAAGGCAAGACGCTCGTCGCGACGGCCCCGGTCTACCTCAACGCTCTTGCAGGCCGCGGCGTACACGTTGTCACTGTCAACGACTACCTCGCCAAGCGCGACTCCGAGTGGATGGGCGCAGTCTACAGGTTCCTCGGCCTCACGGTCGGCTGCATCATCCACGATCTCGACGACGAGCAGCGCCGCGCCGCTTACGCCTGCGACGTCACCTACGGCACCAACAACGAGTTCGGCTTCGACTACCTGCGCGACAACATGAAGATGCGGGTCGTCGACATGGTCCAGTTCGGCGGCCGGCCGAAGGAACTCGCCGGCCATGCCTATGCGATCGTCGACGAAGTGGATTCGATCCTCATCGACGAGGCGCGCACGCCGCTCATCATTTCCGGTCCCGTCGAGGATCGTTCCGACCTCTACACCGCCATCGACGCGTTGATGGAGAAGCTGTCGCCGACCGATTATGAGGTCGACGAGAAGCAAAAGCAGGTCGCATTCACCGAGGTCGGCCAGGAAACGATTGAGAACCTGCTCAAGGAAGCCGACCTGCTCAAGGGCGACGGCCTCTACGACATCGAGAACGTCACGGTCGTCCACCACATCAATCAGGCCCTCAAGGCGCACAAGCTGTTCCAGCGCGACCGCGACTACATCGTCAAGGACAAGGAAGTCATCATCATCGACGAGTTCACTGGTCGCATGATGCCCGGCCGGCGCTACTCAGAAGGTCTGCACCAGGCGCTCGAAGCGAAGGAACACGCGACGATCCAGCCGGAGAACCAGACGCTCGCCTCGATCACGTTCCAGAATTATTTCCGCCTATACGACAAGCTCGCCGGCATGACCGGTACGGCGGTGACGGAAGCGGACGAATTCCTCGACATCTACAAGCTCGACGTCATCGAGATCCCAACCAACGTGCCGGTCGGCCGCGCCGACCTCGACGATGAGGTCTACCGCACCGGCAAGGAGAAGTGGGAAGCGATCATCCGCGATATCGAGAGCGCGCAGAAACGCAACCAGCCGGTTCTGGTGGGCACGGTCTCGATCGAGAAGAGCGAGACGCTGGCGGAGCTGCTGAAGTCGCGTGGCATCACGCATCAGGTGCTCAACGCGCGCTACCATGAACAGGAAGCGTTCATCATTGCTCAGGCCGGCGTGCCCGGCGCCGTGACGATCGCGACCAACATGGCCGGTCGCGGCACCGATATTCAGCTCGGCGGCAACCTGCAGATGCGGGTGCTTAAGGAATGCGCCGATCTCCCCGAGGGGCCGGATCGGGAGCGCCGGATACGTAAGATCACCGAAGAAATCGAAGCCAACCGGAAGATCGTCCTCGAAGCCAGCGAGACGATCGAGATCGAGCCGGCGAAGGGCAATCGCCCGGCGAAGACGATCACATATCCCGGCGGTCTCTACGTGATGGGTACCGAGCGTCACGAGAGCCGGCGCATCGACAATCAGCTTCGCGGCCGCTCGGGTCGTCAGGGCGATCCTGGCCGCACCAAATTCTACCTGTCGCTCGAAGACGACCTGATGCGCATCTTCGCCGCCGACCGCATCGACGGCATGCTGAAAAAGCTTGGCCTCGAGGACGGCGAAGCGATCACGCACCGCTGGATCAACAAAGCTCTCGAGAATGCCCAGAAGAAGGTCGAAGCCCGCAACTTCGACTCGCGCAAGTACGTGCTCAAATACGACGACACGATGAACGATCAGCGCAAGGTCGTGTTCGAGCAGCGCATCGACATCATGGGCGCCGACGACGTCAGCGAGACCGTTGACGGAATGCGTCACCAGGTCCTGCAGGAGATGGTTTCGACGCACATCCCCGAGAATGCCTACGCTGAGCAGTGGGATGTGGCGGGACTGCAGGCGCGCGTCCAGGAAGTCTTCGGCTTGGATATGCCGATCGCGCAGTGGGCCGACGAGGAGGGCATCGCCGATCAGGAAATCCTCGAGCGTCTGACCGCGGCCGTCGACGAAAAATTCAACAAGCTTGTGGAAGAGGTTGGCACCGGCATCCTCGCCAACTACGAGCAGGCGAAGAGCATGGTGACGTTCATCCAGAGTGAGCCGGAGCTGCAGTCGCTGGTGGAGATGGGGCCGGGTGACGTGACGTTCGAGCGGCTGGGCCGGGCGCTGCTCGATTCAAACCGCGAGGAAATCCGCATCCAGGGACCGAGCCGCGCCGAGGCTGAGGCTCAGATCGGCAGCATCGGCTACTCGTTCATGCGTGAGTACATTGAGGCCAAGGGCCTCGTCGACGCGATCGATTCGGCGCCGAGCAAATCCCCCGCCGATGTCGGGCGGCTACGCATGCACGACATCGAGAAGTCGGTCCTTCTCCAGACGCTCGATACGCTCTGGCGCGAGCATCTCGTGGTGCTCGAGCACTTGCGCACGGTCATCAATTTCCGCGCCTACGGCCAGCGCGATCCGGTGAACGAGTTCAAGTCGGAAAGCTTCACGCTGTTCGAGGCGATGCTGTCGAACTTGCGCGAAGGCGTGACCGGCCAGCTCATGCACATCCAGATGTCACAGGGCGCCGACGCACCGCCAGGAGACGATCTCGAACAGTACGAATTGCCGCCGATGCAGGCGCATCACGTCAATCCGATGACCGGCGAGGACGAGTTCGCGCTCGCGGAGGCGGCGCTCTCATCTGCCGG
>LNEA01000345.1 GCA_001464855.1 Rhizobiales bacterium Ga0077530 | reverse complement strand
CGATCGCGATCCGGCACATGCAGGAGACCCGCGACCTGGCGAATGAGCTGGTCCTCGAAAGCATCAAGGTTGCCGTCCGCGTAGGCAATCCGCCAGAGCATCTCGACGACTTCGACCTTGTCCTCGATGGTCATATTGGTGTTGAGGCTGTTGGTGAATGGGAAATACTGAGCGGAATCCCGCGCGCGCACCTTCGCGCGCTCGATCAATTCGTCAGCCTCTTCCGCGGGCAGAGCGAACCGGCGCGAGAGCAGGTGCGCCGTCATCGCCCGTTCCTCCCCACTGAAGTCGCCCTGCATAAGGCCCGCTTCCACGAGCAGAACGGCGACCGCGAGATGTGGCTCTTCGCCGGTCGGCGCGCCTTTGGCTCCCACACCGTGGATCAATCTGAGCAGTTGGTCGATCATGAAGCGGTGATCCATTGTGTTGTGTGCGACGGCAAGGCCCGCCGCAATCGTACAGCCGGCTGGCGCCGCTAAGGCGTAACTCCCTTGAACCCAAATGCGTTGCCGTCGCGGACGATGTTGCCGGCAGTGGGCATGGGGAAATGCGCGGGCATGATGACGGCGCCGCTCTCGGCGTGTTTCTCCATGAGCGCACGTCGTGTCGTCGTCGACTGCACCATGTCGGTATCGGCGCGGCACGAGAGGTGTGGAAAGAGCAATTGTAGCTGATGGTGGATGGCATCGCCGGTGAAGACGCCGCGCTTGCCGCCGCCCTCGATGTTGATCACCACGAGACCGGGTGTGTGACCGGGGCACGGCTCGAGCTTCAGGCCTTTCTCCAACTCGAAATCATCGGCCACCAGCACGGCTTGCTCGGCGCGCTTGATCGGCAGCACGCTATCCTCGAACGAGAGGACATGCATGTTATTGCGATCGCCCTTGGCGTACATCGCGTCCCAGTAATCGTATTCGCGCTTGGCGATGATGTACTTGGCGTTGGGGAACGTCGGCACGAAGCGGCCATCGACCAGCCGCGTGTTCCATCCGACGTGATCCCAATGCAGGTGGGTACACATCACGTAGTCGATCTGCTCAGGCTTGACGCCGGCTGCCGCGAGATCGGCGATGTAGTTGGTTTTAATCATATCGAAGGCGGGCCGGCCCGGGCGCGGCTTGTCGTTGCCGCAGCAGGTGTCGATCAGGATGGTATGTTTCGGCGTGCGCAGGATGAAGGAATGGAAGCTCATCAGAAGGTCGCCGCCGTCGGTGATCAGCGGCCCGAGCCGCTTCTGACCTTCCGCCAGTTCGTCCGCCGTGCAGGCGGGGAAGAATTCGCGCGTGACGAACGCGGGAAATTCGAGTTCGACGAGGCGATCGACGGAGAAATCTCCGAAACGGGCGAGGGTCATGCGCGGGTTCTCCGGTTTGCGATCAATTCGATGCTGGGGCTGTCAGGCGAAAGCGCGCAAGGCGCTCGTAGTGCGGGCGCGCGGCGTCGGCGATGCGCTGGAGCGCGGGCGGCAACGTGACCGGCGCGACGGCGTCCGGCTTCGGCGCGGCGAAGCCGGTGGATTGCTCGACGGCGGCATACCAAACGGGCGCCCACACGCCATCGCTCTTGCGGCGACCTGCCGGCCACGACAGCATCTCCTCACGAAATGGGATTTCGAGCGCGCCGCAGAGCGCGGCAAGCATCCCGCGCGGATTGGCCGGCACATCCGAGGATTCGAGGACGGGCGGCGCATGTCCGAGACGGTCGGCGATGCGATCGAAAATCTCGCTCTGCTGGACGTACCCGATGTCGGCGAGCGTCACGTCGCTCCATGCGCGCGTGTAGCTTGCGAGGACCCGCGCGGGGTCGCGGATCAGGAAGGCGTTACGCACGCGCTCGATCCACGAACGGTCGAAGCCGTCGAGCATGTGGTGGGTCATGTGCTTCTGATAGAACACCGTCGCACCAGGTTTGTCGGGATCCTCGAGTGGCCCGAGCAGTCGTGCGACGACGCGCGCCGGATCGGTCTCGCCGGCCGCGATCACCTCGTTGCGCATCGGATGGTCGCGGCCCGAGCGGGTCAACTCGGCGGCGTAGAACGGTTCGTCCCAAACGACGCAATCGGGCCTGTTCTCGAACGCTCGCATCATCGCGGTGGAGATGTTGCGCGGGCCAGACCACATGGCGATCCGCGCTATGTCTTGTGGATCGTTGGTCATGGCCGGGTTACCTCGCGCACGGCCAGCGCCTTGTACAGTTCACCGAGGCGCCGCGTGATAGGGCCTGCCGCTCCGTTAGCCGGTGGAGCGGAACGGAATCCGATCGCGCGCCCATCGACAACGCGTACCGGCGTAACGCCCGCGAAGGTGCCCGTGCAGAACGCTTCATCGGCGCCGTAGACGTCGACCAGCGAGAAATCGCGCTCGAACGCGGGAATGCCGGCCTCGCGGGCGACGCGCAGGATGTTCCCGCGCGTGATGCCGCCGAGGCAGTGCATCCCGCCCGACGTCCACAACTCGCCGCGGCGTATGATGAAGAAATGCGTCGAATTGCACGTCGCGACCGCGCCGCGATCATCGAGCATCAGCGCTTCGTCGGCGCCGGCCTCGGTCGCCTGGATGCACGCGAGGATGCAGTTGAGCTTCGAGTGCGAGTTGAGCTTCTGGTCCTGCACATCGGGTCCGCTGCGGCGCACGTGCACGGTGAACAGCTTCAGCCCGCGCTTGGCGATGTCGGGGCTCGGCGATTTGTATTCGGGTATCATCACGACGGTCGCCGGCCCGATCGTGACGCGCGGGTCCTGGTACGGTGTGCGCTTGAGGCCGCGCGTCACCATCAGCCGGATGTGGACGCCGTCTCTCATTTCGTTCGCCGCGAGGCAGGCGAATAGCCGCGCCGTCATCTCAGCCGGTGTCAGGCCGATGTCGATGCGCAGCGCGTGCGCGCCCTCGTACAGTCGGTCAAGATGCTGATCGAGGAAGCCGATGCCGCCATCGAGGACGCGCAGGCCCTCCCAGACGCCGTCGCCGAGCACGAAGCCGGCATCCAGTACCGACACGGTTGCTTCGGGGCGCGGCACCAGTCGCCCGTTGATCGATATCAGGACGGTGGCGTTGCGCGGGTCGTCGACATAAGCGTGGGTGGAGCCGCCGATTGCTGAAGCGCTGGTCTCTTCCATGGTGCCATCCACTTGAGTTCGCGAGGACCGCTGCCCGTACCCTATTGCCGTTGCGGCGCTTGTTGAAGCACGATGATCGAAAGAACCGGAGGAAGTCTTGGCCACCGAGCCCAATCTGATCCTGACCGAGCGGCGCGGGCGCGTCCTGATCGTGACGCTCAATCGCCCGTCGGTGCTCAATGCCGTGAGCCCGGACCTTCGCGCGGCGTTCATCGCAGCAATGGCGGCGGCAGACGCCGATCCGGACGTAGGCGCAATCGTCATCACCGGCGCCGGTGGCGCGTTCTCGGCGGGGCAGGACCTCAACGAAACCGCGCATCTCGAGATCGATCAGGTGCGCGGCTGGTGCACGGCGCTGCGCAACCTTTATCAGTCGGTCCGTGATCTCTCGAAGCCGGCAGTGGCGGCATGGAACGGGATCGCGGCGGGGGCGGGTATGCAAATCGGCCTCTGCTGCGACGTCCGCGTGACCCATGCGGGCGCCCGGATTGGCCAGCCGGAGGTGCGTGCGGGGCTCGCGAGCATTGTCGGCACGTACTTCATGAGCCTCTATCTCGGACACGGTGCGAACCGCGAGCTGTCACTGTCCGGTGGGCTTGTGAGCGGCACGCGTGCGCACGCCATCGGGCTGGTCGATCACCTCGTGGCGGAGCAGGAGGTCCTGCCGAAAGCGATCGAAATCGCGGAGGAACTGCTGAAGGTGCCGCCGGTCGCGATGCGGCTTACCAAGGAGCGGCTGCGCGCGCTGACCCAACCCGGCTTCGATGATGCCACCGCTGCTGCCGTCCGCTACTCGCTGGAGGCGTATGCCACCGGCGAACCGCAGCGGATCATGAAGGGGTTTCTTGCCGATCGAGCGCGACGGAAAAAGGGCTGATTACGCCCGATGATAGGGATGGCCTGAGAGGATGGTGATCGCGCGGTAGATCTGCTCGACCAGCACCACACGGGCTAGGCCGTGCGGCAGCGTCATCGGCCCGAGCGAGAGTGTCAGTCCGGCGCTGGATCGCAAGCTTGCCGCGTGCCCATCCGGCCCGCCGAGCAGGATGGCTGTTGCTTTCAACCCGTCATCGCGCCGCGCTCCCAGATAGCGAGCGAATTCCGTACTCGACATTCCGCGCCCGCGCTCGTCGAGCACGATCCGGAAATCGCAATCGGCGGTGAGATTGAGCAGGCGCGCCGCTTCGTCTTCCTGGCGCGCGCCGGCGTCGGCGGCACGGCTCTCGGCCAGTTCCTCGATGTCCACCGGCGACAGGCCCACCGCGCGCCCGCTCGACATGCGCTTCATGTAGCGCGCGATGAGATCACGTTCGCCCGCGTCCTTCAGGCGTCCGATGGCGGCAATCGTCAGGCGCATCGATCACCTCCGCGCGAAGGTGCGCTCGTTACGCCTGTCCTCGCCCCCAGCGCCTTCAGTGCGCCGTTGGCTCGGGCTCGCGATCCGCCGACCACATCTTCTCGAGATTATAGAAGGCGCGGATTTCCGGCTGGAAGACATGGACGATGATATCGCCCGTGTCGATCAACACCCAATCGCACTGCGGCTGGCCTTCCATGCGGATACGATCCTGCCCTGCGTCTTTCAACGCCTGCTGAATCTGATCCGCAACTGCGCTGACATGGCGGTCGGACCGGCCGGTGGCAATGACCATGAAATCGCCGATGGAGGATTTGCCCTTGAGATCGATGACCGCGACGTCCTCGGCTTTGGCGTCGTCAAGCCAGTGAACGATCTGGTCCACCAGGGCGGCAGAGTCGCGTCTCTCGGACACGAACTCAGAGGGAGGCGTGCTCGCGCGAGCACCCTCGGGCGTGGTTCTCATCGTTTGGTGAGCGTCCCTTCGTCATCCGACCCTTGAGGTCACGTGACCAACTGGTCTGTGGTGCCCGGGTCGATAGGGGTTCCGCCCGATCCCCGGACAGCCGGCGGATTCGGCCGGCACGATTCAGGATATGATGGCCGGCGCTGGTTTTACAAGCACATTGCTCGTGTGCCGGGCGCGCGCCTGGGGAGCAATAGGCGCAGCGGTGACTCGTGGGTCGCCGCTGGCCGTTAAGTCTTTGAGCGCGTTGCCCTGTTCTGCTCGATCAGCCCTTCTTGGAGCCCTCGTAGCGCGCTTTGGTTTCGGCATTCATCGGATACAACCCGGGAAGTGCCGCGCCTTTGTCGACCTCGTCCATGATCCAGCCCTCCATGCGCTCCTGCTCGGGGCCCTCTTTGAGGATGTTCTCGAGCTGAGCCGCCGGAATGAGAACGGCGCCGTCCGCGTCGACCACGACGACGTCACCGGGGAACACCGCTACTCCACCGCAGCCGATCGGCTGCTGCCAAGCGACGAACGTCAGGCGGGCGACCGACGGCGGCGCCGCGCCACCCTGGCACCACACCGGGAGTCCCGTGCCGAGAACGCCCGCGACGTCGCGGACCACGCCATCGGTGACCAGTCCCGCAACACCTTTCTTGACCATGCGCGCGCACAGAATGTCACCGAAGATGCCGGCATCGGTCTCACCCATCGCGTCTGCAACCGCCACGCAACCCTCCGGCATCGCTTCGATCGCGGCGCGGGTCGAGATCGGCGACGACCATGATTCCGGGGTCGCGAGATCCTCACGCCACGGCACGAAGCGGAGAGTGAAGGCCCGCCCGACGATCCGCGGCTGGCCATCGCGCAGCGGCTTGGTGTTCCGCATCCAGGTATTCCGCAGGCCCTTCTTGAGCAGGATCGTCGTGATCGTCGCCGTCGTGATCTTGGACAGCGTTGCGACCGTGCTCGCATCGAGGCTCATATCGATCGTCTTATCGGTAGTCATCGGAGGGCTCCTCGGGGGTCGAAGCGGGCGTTGGGGGGGAATGAAATGGTCTCCACGGCTGGATACGCCCTCCGCGCCGTCGCGTAAATGGGGCGATGGCGCAAGTCGCTCCCCGCCTGCTATGCAGGATGCACGTACGGATCGCGGCCGGATGACCCTGGAATGACGTTGGACGCCCTCTGG
>LNEA01000344.1 GCA_001464855.1 Rhizobiales bacterium Ga0077530 | reverse complement strand
GTTTGGATGACACTTGCGGAGAGCCGCGATCTCGATCTGCCGCCAATTACGCGCGTCATTCTCGAAGACCTCGCCGAGCGCATCGCGGCCCGCTCGCTGAATGATCCATCGGTGCCGATCCCGTATTACTTCAATCGCGCCGGCATTTTTCGCCGCGAGACGATTGGTTAATCGGCGCATCCCGCAGTTCCGCATCGCAGCCATGCTCGCTGGCAGGGAACGCTTTCAGCGTTGCCACGCTGTTCCGTCGGTGTTTACCTCCGGTTCCAAAAGCGCGGCGTACTGACGCAGGAAAGCATGGCAATATCAACGCGCTGATGAATCGAATTCAGACGCCGTGGTTGACGTTTTATCGCGCGGCTGCTTCCTTGCGACCGCCAGCAACGCGGATGTGCGGTCCGCTCTGACCATGTGCGACGAGGGACCAACTGGCGGTCCGTAACGGGGGACGTGCAGCGCGGAAGCTCCCATTCGAGATCGGTCGCTCCGCAGACGCGCGGGCACTCTCGGTCTTCCCGCCGATACGCACACACCTCATTGGCTGCGTCCTGCAGTCAGCGTCGCTTCATCGAATAACGGAGGTCGTATGCGTCTCGTTAGAATTCTTCCGCTGGCCATCGGTCTGGCGGTAGCCGTTATCGCCCCCATGTCATCGGCATCGGCGGAATACAGTTACAGCTTCGGCGCCCCGCGTGAGATGGGGAGCCAATCCCGGCTCGGCGCCATGGACCGTAGCGAGAGCCGCGAGCGGCCAGCCCGCCGCGAGCGCGCGTCGAGCCGCCGCGCCCAGCGCGGCGAAGCGCGCGCCCGGCGGGCCGATCGACGCGGGCGCTCGCAAGCCGCGCGCCGCATGATCCGCGATGAAGCGGAGCCCCGGTCTCGCGCTCAATCGCGCCGGAGCGGGACTCGCGTGGCGTCCCTCGGTAGCGGCGTGGAGGGTGGCTGGAGCACGGGCGGCGGCAGTCATGGCGTTGCATCGTTCTATTGGCAGCCCCAGCGGGTCGCCTCCGGCGGATGGTTTAACCCGAATGCTATGACGGCAGCGCACAAGACGTTGCCCTTCGGCACACGCGTGCGCGTCACCCATGCAGGCAATGGCCGCTCGGTCGTCGTCCGCATCAACGACCGCGGTCCGTACATTCGTGGCCGCATCATCGACCTTTCGCGGGCCGCGGCGGGCATCATTGGTATGACGGGACAGGGCATCGCCCGGGTCCGCATGGAAGTGCTCGGACGCTGAAGCACGGCTTTCCGTCGGTCACTCAACCGAGTGATCGGCAAACGAACTCATTTGCGGCGCTCCGGCACACGGGGCGCCGCATTCGTTTTGTCCGCGCGGGGTGCGATCACGAAATGCTGATCGGCGCCGCGCAATCTTGAACTGGGTTCAATGCGTCTTAACTACAAGGACAAGCAAGAGCGGCTGATCTCGTGACATTTCCGGGGCGCCGCTGAGGACACGTAGGCGGAGGACGGCGATGTATGAGTGCGAACATGATCTGACGCCATCAGTTGGGCCTCGTGCCGCCGGTACGACGCTCGACGCACGCGACATCGACGTTCTGTCGTCGCTCATCCGGGAGCTGCGCGATCTCACGCAGTCGCGGGGATCCTTCGCCGCCGCCAGTGACTTCCTCCGCCGCATTGGCGCGGAGACCGAGAGCCCGCGACTCGTGCCTGCCGACGTGCTCGATCGTTGAGGCGCAGAGCAGACCCACGCCAAGGCTGTTGGCCGAACCTCCCCGCACGCGCTACGCTCTCCCGGAACAAGCAAACCGGGAGGAAATATCGTGTCGACATTCAAATGGGATCACATCCACCTGCGCAGCCCCGATCCCGAAGCGACCGCGGCGTTCTATGAGCGCATGTTCGGCGCCGAGGTTATTCGCACGCTGCCGGGTGGCAAGCCACGCATCGATCTCAAGATCGGCGGGGCCAGCGTTTTCATCGCGCAAGTGAATCCGGGCGACAAAGTCGGCTCGCCGCCGAAGACGCCTTATCAGGGGCTCGATCACTTCGGTCTCGAAGTCAAAGGCATCGATGCCGTTGTTGCCGAACTCAAGAGCAAGGGTGCCGAGTTCACCATGGAGCCGAATGACATTCGCCCCGGCACGCGCATCGCCTTCCTTCGCGGACCGGAAGGCGTGTCGATCGAGTTGCTGGAGAGAAGCTAATTCGGCCCGCCCTGGGTCGATCGCCAGTCTTCGGCGTACATCGGCAACGTCGCGGTATTGAATGCGCGCGCATCGTAGGCGCGTAATTCCCGCTCGAATGTCACGATCGACGGCCCCTTGGCGAGCCATTGGTCGATGGGGCCGAGATCATCAGCGACGGCTTGTTCAAGCTTCAGCGTGAAGCTATACGGCCCGACCTCGCGGATGAGCTGTGCGGGCTGCTCCTGCTCGCCCCGGGTGTAGAAGAGTACCGTCTCCGTGCGGGCAGCGCGGCCGGCAAGCGAAATCGGTGCGAACGGCTGGTAGGCGCTGGCGCGGGTTTTCTCCATCGTCCAGCGGCCGAAGTCGGCGGCATAAAAGTGCTTCGTCTGCTTGGTGCGAGGGTCGGTGACGGCCAATTCCATAGAAAGGACGGTGCCGGTGCGTGCGCCTTCATTGGCGAACGTGATCGGGACCGCGATGACCTCGAAATTCGAGTTGTTGTAGGGCGCGGAGTACTGGATCACGGGCGGCACGAACAGGCGCACGTCCGGCTGTTTCAGCGATGTCTCCCACAGACTGTAGGCCGAAAACACGAGCGCGATCAGCGCAACCAGCGTTGCGATCCGGCCGCCATCCCGATGCGCGACTGTATGCACCGCAACGTCAGTGGAGTCGCTTGGTCCGCGCCGCGGCAGCAACGCCATATCCATTCCCCCCGTCCATATGTCCCGTCGTCGGAACAAGGGCGGTGGAATTGGGGCGCGCGTGAGGCATGCTGGCGTGCGATCTCAAGCGTTCGTTGAGGCCAGCGCCGCGCGGACTTTGGATGCGAGTTCGTTATACGTGAACGGCTTGGTCAGGAGCACGACGCCAGGGTCAACCATGCCGTTGTGCACGACGGCATTTCTCGTGAACCCGGTCATGAACACGACGCGCAGGTTCGGTCGCAATGTCAGCGCCGCGTCGGCGAGCTTGCGGCCGTTGATGCCGGGCATCACAATATCCGTCAGAAGGAGATCGATCTTTTCTCCCGTCCCGAGTACGCGGAGCGCCTCTTCAGGTCCGCTGGCTTCGATCACCGTGTAGCCGAGATCCCTGAGGTTTGCCGCCGTGAGCGACAGTACGCGCTCCTCGTCCTCAACAAGGAGAATGTTCTCGGTTCCGCCGGTGTCCGACAGCGTGCCCGTTTCCTTGGAGGGGGCCGGGGCCTTGGCATAGTCGCGCGGGAGATAGATTTTTACGGTCGTGCCGACGCCGACCTCAGAATAGATTTTGATGTGACCGCCGGTCTGCTTGACGAAACCAAAGATCTGCGACAAGCCGAGCCCGGTGCCCTTGCCGACCCCTTTCGTTGTGAAGAACGGGTCGAATGCCTTGCCCATAACCTCGGCACTCATGCCGGTGCCCGTGTCTGTCACGGCGAGCAACACGTATTGGCCGGCGGCGATGCCGGCATTTTGGCGGCTGTAGGCCTCGTCGAGATGGCAGTTGGCGGTTTCAATCGTCAATCCGCCACCGTCGGGCATGGCATCGCGCGCGTTGATGCACAAGTTCAACAGCGCGTTTTCCAGTTGCGATGGATCGACATTGGTCTGCCAAAGGCCGGCACCGACGACGGTCTCGACCTTGATCGTTTCGCCGAGGGACCGGTTGATGATTTCGGACATGCCCGAGACCAGCTTGTTGACGTCGATCGATTGCGGCGCCAAGGGCTGCTGCCGCGAGAACGCCAGCAATCGCTTTACGAGCGCGCTCGCCCGATTTGCGCCATCGAGAGCCGCGTCGAGCATGGCTTCATGGTCGCCGGCGCCTTTGGCAAGGCGGCGTTTGGCGAGGTTGATACCGCTGACGACGACCGCCAGCATGTTGTTGAAGTCGTGCGCGATGCCTGCCGCGAGCTGGGCCACGGCTTCGGACTTCTGCATCTGCCGGACTTGGTCGGCGGCAGCGTCTTTCTCGATGATGGTCGAGCGCAATTTGGCGTTGATCTCGACCAGCGCGCGACGATCCCGACGCGAAACATAGATCCAGTAGACGATCGCGACAATGACTGTGAGCAACGCCGCCGCGATGGCGGCGACAAGATATTGACGCCAACTCGCGACCGCGGCGCGTCGCGAATTGAGGAGCATCTGTTCCGTAGCCGACATCTTTTTCAGCGAATCGGTGACAGCAACCATCGCCTCTCGGCCCTTGCCGATGGCGATGGCTTCCTTGACGCCTGCCGTGTCGTTCTGGAGCTTGGCGTCAATCGTCTGCGCCAGAATCGTCAGTCGCTGCGCTACGGCGGATTCCAGCGTGCTGAATTCCTGAAGTTGGAACGGATTGTCCGAAACGAGTTCCCGGATCCTTGCGAGTTCCACCGGCACCAGATCCGCGGCTCTCCGATAATTGGCGTGGTGCGCTTCGCTGTTCGACAAGAGGTAGCCGCGCTGTCCGCTTTCGGCTTCGTGCAGCAGTGATTCCGTCCGGCCGAGCGCCGCCTGAACTTCGACCG
Source organism: Rhizobiales bacterium Ga0077530 (assembly GCA_001464855.1). Classification (GTDB taxonomy): domain Bacteria; phylum Pseudomonadota; class Alphaproteobacteria; order Rhizobiales; family Hyphomicrobiaceae. The sequence goes on along the minus strand of LNEA01000344.1, from coordinate 567 downwards.
TATGGGTGACCATGGTCGCTTCGTCGTTGTACTCCGACGCGAAGTAGATGGTTGAGACAACGATTGCCGCAAGGAGGCAGCCCGCGAGTTCGGGTATGCGCTGCACCAACAGGGGCGTGCGAAATTGCGGCAAGGGGGACCATCGTCTGTCGGGAAGGGAGCGTTGCGCCGGACGTTAGGATACCGCCGCGGTCGTCGCCATTAAAAATGTCAGTGGAATAGGAGGACTCTCCGCCGCATGGGTGAGAGCCCATTTCGGGGTCGTCGTGGCCGAAATCAATCCACGATGAACAACTTGGCACCTTTGGGCGCGAAGGTCCGATGGGCGGCGTCGCCGAAATCGGAGACCTGGTAGCTCATGCCGGCGGAGAGCGTGAAGCTCCGGCCGTCCTTGAGTCCGCTGATGATCTCGCCCTCCAGGACATAGAGGATGTGCCCCCGGTCGCACCAGTGGTCGGCGAGATAACCCGGCGTATACTCGACATGCCGAACCCGGATATCGCCGATGTCGAGTGTCCGCCAGCGCGCCTCGCCCTGCTCGCCCTTGTGGATCGTCGGCTCGACCTT
>LNEA01000343.1 GCA_001464855.1 Rhizobiales bacterium Ga0077530 | reverse complement strand
GCCGCTGCCAATTCCAGCGCATCTGTCGGCAAACCGGCCGCCCGCATGGCGCCGAGCAGCGTGATATGGGCGTTGCTCGCGAAGTTGAGGTAGGCGCCCGAGATCGGCACGCGCGCATTCATATTTCGCGCTTCGAACTCGTCGATACACGCCCCGAGGTCGAGCGACGTCGCCTGCCGGCACGCCAACGGCCGTTGCCGATAGACCGAGCATGCCCCCTCCACCAGCAGTGGACAGGCGAGCTTGCGGCCGATGCGATCGCCAGGCTGGATGCCGACCAGCGGTTGTCCGCGCGCCTTGACCGTATCGGCCGTCATCCCCGCCGCGCGTCCGCTACGCACGGCGTCCGCGAGCCGAAAGGCTTCGGGCGGCGTCACCGCAACGAACGTGTGGCAACAATAGGCGCAGCCGCGGCGACCGATGTTTCCACCAGCGTCTGAGCCAATTCCGCCGCTTCACCCGCGCGCCGCGCGTTGCCGACTTCCTCAAGCTTCGACTTCACCACCATCGCGACGGCGATGATCTCGGCGGCCTTGGGTTGCAGCGACAGGCCTTTGCCGAGGAGCGCTCGCCCCACCTTGATCTGCTCACGGGTCTCGCGGCGGCGCTGCTGTCGGGTTGCGTCGGTCATGACGGGTTTCGCTCACGGTCGCTGAATTGGATCACCGTATATCGGGTGTGGTCGCGGCGCGAGCGCTGGCTTGGTGCCGCGGTCCGCAACGCCTTCGGCTACTGCGTCCGCGGGCTATCCCCCGGTTTGCGTTCAAACCTCGCGGCCTTCGGCCGCCACAACGACCCGCGGCGCGTGTAGGCGTCGCACCGAAGGTGCGCCTCTAAGAGCAACTCCCCCCGCCCAGCGCGCAGAACTTGGCGCAGTGGGGGTGGCACAGCTTGACCTGACCGTCGTGAAACATGCCGCCGTCGGCCCGCGCCGCATCATCCAGCGTCGCGCCCATGCTGAAGGCGTGCTCATACGGGAGCAGCGTACACGGCACCACCGTCGGTCGGGCGTCACCCTTTCGCTTCACGATCATGCGGCTCGAGGCGCACATCAGCTCACCCGGCGACTTGCCGAGGATTTGCCAGCAGCCGACGCTGATCTCCGGGACGTCCTGTGTCTCGTCCATTTCCGGCAGCAACACCAACGCCAGCGGATCATTTGGATCGATGCGCCAGCCGCGTTCGCCGATCAATGCCGCGTAACCGTCGCGCGCTTCGTGCTCGTGCTCATTCCAGCAACTGCGCCCGGCGATTGCGGTCTTGAAGCCCGCACTGGACAGCCAGTCCAAGGCCGCAACCGATTTGGCGAATGTCTTCGGGCCGCGCTCCGCCTCGTGCAGAGCTTGCGTATAGTGATCGAGACTGACACGGATCGTGAGGCTGTCGCCGTAAGCAGGAAGCAGCCCCAGCAGTCCCTTCTTGAGGCGCGGCCGCAACATCGGCTGCAGACCGTTCGTCAGCACCAGCACACGCAAACCCTGCGCGAGTGGCGCCTCGAGCATCGGAATGATCTCGGGGTTCATGAACGGCTCGCCGCCGGTAAATCCGATCTCGGTCGTGCCGAGATTATCGCGCGCGATCTCGTCGAGGTACGACCCCACTTCGGCGGCGCTCAGGTAGACGAGGCGGTCGTTGGTCGGGCTCGATTCGATGTAGCAATTGCGACAGGTGATGTTGCACAGCGTGCCGGTGTTGAACCACAGCGTGCGCAACTGATCTAATCCGACGCTGGCGCGACGATCGCCTCCGACTGTCCAATCGGGATCCTGGAATTTGCGTCTCGGGTGTGCGGGCTCCGCGACCAGTCCTTCAGCACGTACGTCTGCCACGCGGCCTCACCTTCAGATCTTGGAGTGCACCCAACGGGAATCGAGCGACGCTACCATGGTCCATCCCTCGCGGTCCTCACATTGACTTTATCGGGGCCTGAGGTCGCGCGAATGGCACGGCGTCCTTCAAACGGGCTGAAGCAGCATCTGCCGAGCCACCTATTCTTCAATGATCTCGACGGCCATTTCGGGGCAATTGGCCAGCGCGAGATGGGCCGCCGCGAGCTGGTCCTCCGGCACGATCCCGTTGCCGATTTCCTTGGCGTTCCCGTAGGCGTCCAGTTCGAACAGCGCCGGCGCCAGCGCCTTGCATCGGCTGTGCCCCTGGCATTTGTCAGGATCGACCCGGACCCGCACGATCTTCGTGCCTGCCATGCCGCCCTCCCTTTGCTAAACTAGAATGCATATGGTCTACATCCGCGCGCGGGCGCGCAAGCGCCTCGTTGCGATTGATCGCCGTTTAAGAGGCCTTCTCGGGTCACATTGACGGCGCCCGCAGCGCAGCGTAGGACCGCCCGCACACATCATTTCCGATCGCAGAACCACGGCGCCATCATGCTCGAAAAGACCTATTCGCCGGCCGATATCGAGGCCCGTATCGACGCGGACTGGGCGAAGGCGGACGCCTTCAAAGCGGGGCGCGCGGACCGCGCCGGTGCCGCGAGTTACTGCGTCGTCATTCCGCCACCGAACGTGACGGGCTCGCTGCACATCGGGCACGCGCTCAACAACACGTTGCAGGACATCCTGTGTCGCTACGAGCGCCTGCTCGGGAAGGATGTGCTGTGGCAGCCGGGCATGGATCACGCCGGCATCGCGACGCAACTCGTCGTCACGCGGAAACTTGCCGAAAAGCAGATCCAGTACCAGGACCTCGGCCGCGAGAAATTCCTTGAGGAAGTCTGGAAGTGGAAGGCTGAGTCTGGCGGCACCATCATCAACCAGCTGAAGCGCCTCGGCGCGTCCTGTGATTGGAGCCGCGAACGCTTCACGATGGACGAGGGCCTGTCGAAGGCGGTCCTCAAGGTGTTCGTCGATCTCCACAAGGCGGGACTGCTCTACAAGGACAAGCGGCTGGTCAACTGGGATCCGGTGTTCCAGTCGGCGATCTCGGACCTCGAGGTCGAGCCGCGCGAGCACACCGGGTCGTTCAAGTGGTCGCCCGAGTTGAAGGACAAGGACGGCAACCCGGTCGCATTCGACGGCGCGGCGCTGGCGAAAGTGCTGGCGCGCGATCCAAGCGGGCACATGTATTACATCCGGTATGCGATCGCGGGATCGCCCGGTGAATACGTGACGGTCGGCACGACGCGACCCGAGACGAATGAAAAGCTCAAGCATCTCATCGGCAAAAAAGCGATCCTGCCGCTGGTCGGCCGCGAGATCCCGGTCGTCGGCGACACCTATGCCGATCCCGAGAAGGGCACCGGCGCGGTCAAGATCACGCCGGCGCATGATTTCAACGATTGGGATGTCGGCAAGCGCTGCGGGCTCGAGGTGATCAACATCCTCGATGCGACAGCGAAGCTGAACGACGATGTCCCGCCGGTTTATCGCGGCCTCGATCGCTTCATCGCGCGCGCCAAGGTCGTGGCGGATCTCGTGGCGCTGGGCGCCATCGAGAAAATCGAGCCGCACACGCACGCGGTCCCGCACGCCCAGCGCGGCGATGCCGTCGTCGAGCCGTGGCTGACCGATCAGTGGTACGTCGATGCCGCAACGCTGGCGAAACCGGCCATGGAGGCCGTGCGCGCCGGCAAGACAACGTTCGTTCCCGACAAGTACGCCGCCGATTATTTCCGCTGGCTCGAAAACATTCAGCCCTGGTGCTGGTATGGGCCGGATGGAAAAATCTTCGTCGCGCATGACGAGGCGGAGGCTTATGCCCTCGCCGCGAAGCATTACGCCACTTCCCCTTCTCCCCGCCTGCGGGGAGAAGGTCGGGATGAGGGGCGGCCCAACACACCAACGTCGGCGTCTGCCGCCGCCCCTCACCCTGACCCTCTCCCCGTAAGCACGGGGAGAGGGGAAGTCGTGCTCACCCGCGACCCCGACGTCCTCGACACGTGGTTCTCCTCGGCGCTGTGGCCGTTCTCGACGCTCGGCTGGCCGGAGCAAACGAAGGAACTCGGCCGTTTCTATCCGACGAGTTGCCTCGTCACCGGCTTCGACATCATCTTTTTCTGGGTTGCCCGCATGATGATGTTCGGCACCCATTTCATGAAGGAAGTGCCGTTCCACGACGTCTTCATCCACGGCCTCGTCCGCGACGAGAAGGGCCGCAAGATGTCGAAGACGCTCGGCAATAGCATCGATCCGCTTGAACTGATCGACCAGTACGGCGCCGACGCGCTGCGCTTTACGCTCGCCGCACTGACGACGCAGGGACGCGACGTCAAGATTTCGACCGCGCGCGTCGAGGGCTATCGCAACTTCGCAACGAAACTCTGGAACGCCGCGCGGTTCATGGAAGTGAACGAGTGCCGGCGCGTCGAGAACTTCGATCCGAAGGCGATCAAGCACACGCTCAATCGCTGGATCGCGGGCGAGACCCAGCGCGCCGTTGCGGAAGTGGAAGCTGCGCTCAAAGCCTACAAGTTCAACGAAGCCGCCGGCGCCGCGTATCAGTTCGTCTGGGGCGTGACGTGCGATTGGTATCTGGAACTCGCCAAGCCCCTGCTGACCGGCGACGACGCGGCCGCCAAGGCCGAAACGCAGGCGACCGCCGCCTGGGTGCTCGACCAGATCCTGCCGCTGCTGCATCCGTTCATGCCCTTCATCACCGAGGAGCTTTGGGCGAAGACAGCCGAGCATGGTCCGGCGCGGCAGTCCGTCCTGGCGCTCGCGTCCTGGCCGAGTCTGTCCGGCCTTGTCGACACCGATGCCGCTGCCGAAATCGGTTGGGTTGTATCGCTCGTCTCAGAAATCCGTTCTGTGCGCTCTGAAATGAACATTCCGGGTGGCGCGAAAGTGCCGCTTGTGCTGATTGGCGCCAGCGCGACGACGAAAGCTCGCGCTGAGCGGCACGACGAGACGCTGAAACGGCTCGCGCGGCTCGATGCGATCACGTTCGCCGACCAGGCTCCCAAAGGCGCAGCCCAGATCATCGTCGGCGACACCACCGCCGCGATCCCGCTTGCCGGCGTCATCGACATGGGCGCGGAGGCCAAGCGCCTCGCGAAGGAAATCGACAAGACGGTCAGCGAAATCAAGAAAGTCACCGATCGGCTCGGCAATCCGCAATTCATGGCGAAAGCGCCGGAAGACGTCATCGACGAACTGCGCGAACGCCAAGCCGACTTCGAAGCCCGTCAAGGCAAGCTCAAGATCGCGCTCTCGCGGGTCGAGGACGCCGCGTAGTCACTTCTCCACGAGGAGACGCAAGCGATGTTCGTTCCCGATCACTTCAAACTTGGCGGCGTCGCCGAACAACACGCGCTGATGCGCGCCTATCCGTTCGCGGCGCTCATCACCACCAGTGACGCGGGTTACGAGGTCACACATCTGCCAACCGTGCTGAAATCGGAGGGCGAGCTTGGTCTCATCGAATGCCACGTCTCGCGAGCCAATCCGCACTGGCGCACCATCGCCGCCGGCGCGCGCGCGCTGCTCATCTACACCGGTCCTCAGGCCTACATCACGCCTGCGTGGTATCCCTCGAAGGCCGCGCACGGCAAGGTCGTGCCGACGTGGAATTACGCCGTCGTCCATGCCCACGGCGTCGCCGAAATCGTCGATGATCGCGAATGGCTGGTGCGCCATGTCGGCGAACTGACCGATCAGCAGGAGGCCGGTACGCCCGCACCCTGGGCGACCAGCGACGCTCCTGGTAATTTTATCGAAGTGCTGGCGCGAGGTATCGTGGGAATGCGCTTTGCGATCGACCGGTTGGAAGGCAAGTCGAAGATGAGCCAGAACCGCGAATTGCCGGATCGCGACGGCGTAGTCGCTGGTCTTCACGCGCGCGGGACGGACGACGACGCCAAGGTCGCCGATCTCGTCGCAATCGAGGCTGAGCGCGCCAAGAAGGGTTGATTGCGCGTTAGATCTCGACCCGCTTCTTCATGTGGATCGCCACCCCGCGCGTCGGATGCAGCTCTTCCCGGAATATTTCGTAGCCGCACCGCTCGTAAAGCCGAATGTTGTCCTCAAAACGCTGGTTCGTATAGAGGCGCACCTCGCTGTAGCCCAACGAGCCGGCGAGCGCTTCTGCGTGGTGGAGGAGCTGCCGACCGAACCCCCGCCCCTGGAATCCTGGCGCGACGGCGACGTTCTCGATCAGCAAGTGGTCAGGTTCGGGGATCGTTTCGATCAATGCCGCCAGGACATCTCCGAGGTACAGAAGATCGATGCGATGGTCCCGGACGGCTGCCGCGTAATCCGCTGTCATCGGTTTGGGCTCGCGACCGATGACCGGCACCCATTTGGCGTAAGCAGCCCGCGTTAAGGCCAGGATAGCGGGCGCATCTGCGTCCGCGGCCTGCCGTAACCTTACTTTCCCGATCATCAATGCCTCCCGTCCGCTTCGGCGGCCGCACCCATACGCCCCCGCGGTCCTTTGCGCCATCGCCCCGGCGATCCTTTGCGCCATCGCCCCGGCGATCCTTTGCGCCATCGCCCCGCGATCCTTTGCGCCATCGCCCCGCGATCCTTTGCGCCATGACAATGTTCCCTGGACCGGCTAGAACCCCGCCCCATGAGCCAGAGCACACTCCGCCGCGCGTCCCGTTCCGCAAAATCGCCGCTGCCCAAGGCGCCGGCCGGTACGCGTGTGCGTAAGATCAAGGCACCGCCCAAGGTCGGTTTCGTGTCGCTCGGCTGCCCCAAGGCGCTGGTCGACTCCGAGCGGATCATCACGCGGCTGCGCGCCGAGGGTTATGAGATCGCCCGTGAATACGATACGTGCGGCTTTCTCGATTCAGCGAAGCAGGAAAGCCTCGACGCGATCGGCGAAGCGATGGCCGAGAACGGTCGCGTCATCGTCACCGGATGTTTCGGTGTCGAGAAGGACGTCATTCGCAAGGCGCATCCGGGCGTCCTCGCGGTGACCGGCCCGCACCAGTACGAAGCAGTGATGGAAGCGGTACACGACGCTGTACCTCCCCTCCACGATCCCTACCTCGACCTCGTGCCGCCCGAGGGCCTGCGCCTGACGCCACGCCACTACGCGTATCTGAAAATTTCCGAAGGTTGTAACAACCGCTGCTCGTTCTGCATCATCCCGTCGCTGCGCGGCCGCCTCGCGAGCCGACCGGCCAATCACGTGATGACCGAGGCCGAGCGCCTCGTTAAAGCGGGCGTCAAGGAGTTGCTGGTCATCAGCCAGGACACCAGCGCCTACGGCCTCGACATCAAATATGCGGAGAGCCCCTGGAAAGGTGCGCCGCTGGCGGCCCGCTTCCTAGATCTCTCTCGCGCGCTGGGCGATCTCGGCGCTTGGGTCCGGATGCATTATGTCTATCCCTACCCGCACGTCGATGACGTCATTCCGCTGATGGCCGAAGGGAAAATCCTCCCCTATCTCGACATCCCCTTCCAACACGCGAGCCCGAAAGTGCTGAAGGCGATGCGTCGACCCGGTGCCAGCGCCGGCACGCTCGATCGGCTGCGCAATTGGCGCAAGGTGTGCCCCGATCTCGCGGTGCGCTCGACCTTCATCGTCGGTTTCCCCGGCGAGACCGAGGACGATTTCCAATACCTGCTCGATTGGATTGGCGAAGCGCGTCTCGATCGCGTCGGCTGCTTCAAGTACGAACCGGTCGAGGGTGCCAAGGCCAATGCGCTGGAGGGCGCGGTTCCCGACGAGGTCAAGGAAGAGCGCTGGCACCGCTTCATGCAGGCCCAGCAAAAGGT
>LNEA01000342.1 GCA_001464855.1 Rhizobiales bacterium Ga0077530 | reverse complement strand
GGCCGCGCGCGTGTCAGGCCGGACCACAGGTTAGGCGCAATGAGATCGCCCATCGTCTTGCGCAATTCCTGCACGCGCTGGTTCGCGACCGACTGGGCATAGTGCTCGCGGATGTATTTCTCCCGCTCTTCGGTGATGTTCTTGATGAGACCGTTGGCGGCGTCCCACGCCTCTGCCTCGTTCTCGCGGCACACGATCTGCAGTCGCATTCCGAACCCGAGCTTGTCCTCGCGCCCGTATTTGGCGGCGAGCGCCTTGAGCTCTTTCATGTTGGTCGCGATCCGCTCCGTGGTGTCACCCCAGAAGAGATGCACATCGGAGTGCTTCGCCGAAATCTCTGCGGCATGGCCGGAGCCGCCGCCGAGATAGAATTTCGGATAAGGTTTTTGGTAGATCGGGGCTGCCAGCTCGGCGCCTTTAAGCGTGTAGTACTTCCCAGTGTGGTCGATCGGCTTGCCGTCCGACGTCCACAGTTTCTTGATGATCTCGACTTCTTCGTCCATGCACTCGTAGCGCTGGTCCTTTTCGAGCTTGATGCCCTCGGCGATGTTCTCGGCTTCGCTCTGGCCGGCGATGAGATTGATCGATATGCGCCCGCCGGAAAGCTGGTCACACGTGGAGATCATTTTCGCGAGCAGCACGGGGTTGATGTAGCTCGGCTTCGCCGCAACCAGCATCTTGATCTTCTTGGTGCGCCCGATCATCAGCGCCGCGGTCATCCAAGCGTCCCAACACTGATGGCCGACCGGGATGAGCATGTACTCGAAGCCGCAGTCTTCGGCCGCCTTGGTGACGCGCTCGAACATCTCCGATCCCGCAGAAATCCGGATCGGATCGCCGTAGTCGTCAGTGTCGCCGCGGGTCGGCAGGAACCAGCCGAATTCGAGAGGGCGCATGAGTGTCGTTCCGCACGTTGAAAGAGTGGACAAGTCCGTAGAGCGAGACGTTAGCGCATGATCCACGGAACGTGAAGTCTCACCGCGCGCACATTGCAATGCACCGTGCGGGCAGCCGGCGGCGCGGCGCGTTCCGCGTTGCAGAATGATGCGACGGGCTAGGCCGCCGGCGACCGCGATGCTGCTTTCAACTCCTCGATTAGGATTTGCGTCTCGTGAGCCCGCGGCTTGGATAGCGGTGCCAGGATGCGGTACGCGACGGGGACCAGGTACAGCGTGAACACGGTCGCGAACCCGAGCCCGCCGATGATTACCCAGCCAAGGGCGAGCCGCGCCTCGGCACCCGCGCCGCTGGCGATGACGAGCGGGAAGGCGCCGACGACAGCGGCCAGGGCGGTCATCATAACCGGCCGCAATCGCGTGGTCGCGGCTTCGCGGATGGCATCAGGCACGCTGCTGCCCTCGTCGCGGCGCTGGTCGGCGAACTCGACCATAAGGATGCCGTTCTTGGCCATGACGCCGACGAGCAGTACGAGACCGATCTGGCTGTAGACGTTCAGCGACCCTCCCGAGAGCAGAATGGCGAAAACCGCGGCCGCGAGGCCAAACGGCACCGTCACCATGATGACCAGCGCGCTGATCACGCTTTCGAACTGAGCCGCGAGCACGAGGAACACGATCAGAAAGGCGACGGCGAAAACGAACGTGGTGCTCTGGGTCGTCTCGGTCAGCGTCTTGGCTTCGCCGAGCAGCGTAATCGACATGCCCGGGCCGAGCACTTCCGGCGCGACCTTGCGCAGCGTCGTGATGGCGTCGCTGAGATAGGTGCCGTCTGCAAGCTGCGCGCTCACAGGCACCGCACGCCGGCGGCCCTCGCGGGCGAGCGTCGGCGAAATCGACACCTCCTCCATCTTGACGAATGTCGAGAGCGCGACGAAGCTGCCGTTGCCGGTTTTCACGAACAGGTTCTTGAGGTCGGACGGATCGTCGATCGGGCGGCCGCCGGGCTTGACCTGGATCTCGACGATCTCTTCGCCGATGAAGAGATCGGCGGCTTTCGAGTAGTCGACCATCGTATTGATCAGGCTCGTGATGGCCTCGATCGCCACGCCGAGCTTGGTCGCCGCCTCGCGATCGATGCGGACCGAAAGCTGCGGCTGCGTTGTGTCGAAGTCGGTGCGAGCGCCGCGGAAGCCGGGAGTCTGTGACAGCCGCTGGGCGAGTGCCGTCGCACCGTCAGCGATCTTGGCGTAGTCAGTCCCGGTGACGGCGAAGCGCAAGCCCTGACCGCCACCTCGGATGCCGAGGCTGTTCGGCGTCCTCGTCGAAATCGATAGTCCGGCGATATTCGAGAGCTTGGCTTGCAGTTCGGCCTGGATCTCCTGCTGGCTCCGGGTGCGTTGGTTCCAGTGCGCGAGCGGCGCGACGATGAAGGCACGATTGGTGCTGCCGCGACCGACGGTGGTCAGGACGTCGGTCACTTCGCCCTTTTTCTTGAGCTCCGCGAGGGCAGCCTCAACCGGTTCGATCTTGTGCGAGATGTAGTCGAGGTTGCTGCCCTGCTGGGTGCTGAGGCTGATGTTGATGACGCTGCGGTCTTCGGTCGGTGTGATTTCACTCGGGACGAACTGGAATAGGGCGGCCGCGACCCCGCCAAATGCGAGGCAGATGGCGACGAAGATCCAGCGAAACTTGAGACACCAGTCGAGCGTGCGCGCGTAGAAGCTGGCGAGCGAATTGGCGAAGCGGTCGAACCGGCCCGGTGTTTCCTTCGGGGTATGATTGCCGGTGCCGATCTTGGCGGCGAGCATCGGACAGAGCGTCAGCGCGACGAACGACGATACCGTCACCGAGAATGCCATCACGAATCCGAACTCGGAGAATAGGCTGCCGACGATGCCCGGCATGAACGAGATCGGGACGAACACGGCGGCGAGCGTGGCGGTCGTCGCCAGGACGGCGAACACGATCTCGCGGGTGCCGATGACTGCGGCGGCGCGCGGGCCGACGCCCATCGCGCGGTGGCGGGCGATGTTTTCGATGACGATGATGGCATCGTCGACGACGAGTCCGGTGGCGACGACCAGCGCCAGCAACGTCAAAATGTTGAGCGAGAAGCCAGCGAACCAGATCGCCGCGAGCGTGCCAATCAGCGAGATCGGAATGGCGAGCGCCGGCGCGACCGTCGCGTGCATCGAGGCAAGGAACAGAAGGATGACGATGATGACGATGACGCTGGCAATGATGAGGCTGATCACGACCTCGCGCACTGCCTCCTCGATGAAGACGGCATCGTCTGAGACAATCGAGATCGCGACGCCGGGCGGCAGCGTACGCCGCAGCTCCTCGATCGCGGCGCGAACGCCATC
>LNEA01000341.1 GCA_001464855.1 Rhizobiales bacterium Ga0077530 | reverse complement strand
GCGATGCGACCCGCCGGATCGAGGGTCGCAATCTTGGCATTCCTCACGATGAGATCGGCGGCGGGAAGAGACGCCTGCGGCATGGCAAAACCTCGGATGGGTGAGCGCTATTGCTGGCGAACGATACCAGCCCACGCAAGGCGCTCAAACGCCTGCCGCTTCAGAGGCGGATGGCTGCCCGGAAAAGAATGGAAAAAATCGACGCTGGAGATCGATCGAAGCTTCGCCGTTCGACGCCATGCCCGGCAAACTTGAATGCCTGATCGAATGCCGCTGGCGACAGGTGCCGCCAGCGGTGAATGGTCTTTGAGGCAAAGACACCAGCAGAGCCAATCGATGCCGGCTCGGGCTGACCGGGTGATCAGGCGCCGGCTTCGCACTTCTTCATGTGGCTATTGTAGGCAGCGCCGGCCAGCTTCTTGCCGTCCTTGCTGACGGCCGTCACCTCGCAAGCGTCCTTCTTGCACTTCTTGACGGCGCTCGTCTTCGCCGCTCCGGCCAATGGCTTTCCATCCTTGCCGACGGCTTTGGCTTCGCACGCGCTCTGCGCCATCGCAGGACCAGCAGCAAAGACCGACATCAGGACCAACAGGCTCAACTTCTTCATGGTGAACTCCATAGGGCTGCCGAAGCATTTCTCACGTCGGCAACCTAGCGCTTTTCCGCCTAAATCGGAAGCACTTAGCCGATTGACGCCCTCAGCGGGCGACCCAACGGCGCCCGCTCAATCGAGCAGCCACGGCGCCGCGGCCGCCTGCGCAATCTGGCGGACTTGCGCCATGAGACCGGCGCCGACGGGAATGCCGTCCTTCATGCGCGCCTCGGCGATCTTCCATTGCGGATCGCCGGCGACCATGACCGGCCGGGCCGGATCGACCGGGGTCGTCGCCCTGAGCGTGCCGAGGAAACTCGCCACGTCAGCCTCGAAATCACCGGGGCCGCGGAAAATGTTTGGATCGATCGCCAGGAAGAAGTGCCCGATGTCCTGGCCGATCGGTTTCTTGGTGTGCTCGGGATCGGTGATCAGCGTCGACCCTGACAGGCAGGACGAGAGGATATTGACCATCACTGCAAGGCTGTAACCCTTGTAGCTCGAATTCTCCGGCGAGCCTCCGAGCGAGGTGAG
>LNEA01000340.1 GCA_001464855.1 Rhizobiales bacterium Ga0077530 | reverse complement strand
GCTGTGGAACTCGTAAAGCACTTTCCCATCAAGTCGGGTTTGCTCGGCCAGACCAAAGCTGTCGTTCGCGCCGTCGATGGAATCACGTTCTCGCTCTATCAGGGCGAAACTCTCGGCATCGTCGGCGAATCCGGTTGCGGCAAGTCGACGACGGCGCGCGTGCTGATGAACCTCATCCCGCCCGACAGCGGCAATGTGCTCCTCAACGGTCGGGCACCTGGGACGCCGGAGTTGTCGCTCAAGGCGTTTCGCTCGCAAGTGCAGATGGTGTTCCAGGACAGCTATGCGTCGCTCAATCCGCGCCTGACGGTCGAAGACTCCATTGCATATGGCCCGACCGTGCACGGCCTCCCGTCGAACGACGCGGTTCGTCGCGCGCGGCGGCTGCTGGATCGGGTCGGGCTCCACCCGCGTCGTTTCGCGGGCCGCTACCCACACGAACTTTCCGGCGGCCAGCGCCAGCGCGTCAACATCGCACGCGCGCTCGCGCTCGAACCCAAGATCATCATTCTCGACGAGGCGGTCTCGGCGCTCGACAAGTCCGTCGAGGCACAGGTGCTGAACCTGCTGCTCGATCTGAAAGAAGAGATCGGACTCACGTACATTTTCATCAGTCACGACCTCGAGGTCGTCCGCTTCATCGCCGACCGCGTCATGGTCATGTATCTCGGCCGCGTCGCCGAGATCGGACCAACCGACACGCTCTACACTGGAGGCCGTCACCCCTACACATCGGCGCTGCTCGGCTCGATGCTGTCGATGGATCCCGATGAGCGGACCATGGAAGCGCCGCTCGCCGGTGATCCACCAAACCCCATCGACCCGCCATCGGGTTGCCGCTTCCACACGCGCTGCAAGATGGCCGAGCCGGTGTGCGCCGCGAAAACGCCAGCGCTGTGGACGAGCGGCCCCGCGCATCTCGCCGCGTGTCACCTTGTCGATCCCTCCTCCGGACACAGCAAGGCCGCCGCCGCATGACCCAAGCCCTGGCAACCCATGCCGTGAAACCTGACGAGGCCGTACTCGCGATCCGCGGTCTCACGGTAACATTCGGCGGCGCCGGCAAGCCGGTGCGCGCGCTCGACGGCGTCGACCTGTCGCTCGCCAAGGGCGAGGTCGTTGCCCTTCTCGGAGAATCCGGATCTGGCAAAAGCGTGACGCTGCGCTCGATCTTGCGATTGCATCCGCCGAAGCGATCCCGCATCGACGGCACCATTCACGTCGAAGGCATCGACGTCACGTCGTTGCAGGGTCGCGCACTCGAAGCGTTTCGCGGCAAGACCGTGTCGATGGTGTTCCAGGAACCGATGCTGGCGATGGATCCCGTCTACACGGTCGGCCGGCAGATCACCGAAGCGGTGCGCAAGCATGAAGGCGTATCGGAAAGCGTCGCACGCGCGCGTGCACTCGAAATGTTGACGCTGGTGCGTATTCCGAGTCCTGAGCGGCGGCTACAAGCATATCCGCACGAAATGTCGGGTGGGATGCGGCAGCGGGCGATGATCGCGTTGGCGTTGGCCAGCAAACCGCGCATCCTGCTCGCCGACGAACCGACAACTGCCCTCGATGCGACGGTGCAGGTGCAGATCCTGCTGCTGCTACGCGAGTTGCAACGCGAGCTCGGCCTGTCGATGATCTTCGTCACGCACGACATCTCGGTTGCCGTCGAGGTCGCCGATCGGATCGCGGTGATGTACGCGGGCCGCATCGTCGAGACCGGGTCGGTGCGCGACGTGATCCGATCGCCGCGCCATCCCTACACGATCGGCCTCCTGTCCACTCGCGCTCATGGTGGCCGACTCGAAGGCCATCGACTGCCCGCGATCCCGGGAAGCCCTCCAGATCTCGCCAATCTGCCGCCCGGATGCGCCTTCGCGCCGCGCTGCACTTTAGCGATGGACTTGTGCCGGACGACTGTTCCAGAAGCGGTAGCGCTCGGGGGTGGTCATCTCGTACGTTGCCACCGGACGGCGGATACTGTGGACCGCCGTGCCGCCATGCCGCCCGCGACCACCGCTGGCGGATAACGCCGGAGGACACCGCGGATGCGCATCCGGGTCATCAATCCAAATACGACCGCCGCCATGACGGAGACGATCGCGCGCGCAGCCCGTGAGGCTGCGGCGTCCGGTACCGAGATCGACGCTGTCACGTCGTCGACGGGTCCAGTCTCGATCGAAGGTTACTACGATGAAGCACTGTCGCTGCCTGGGCTCTTGATCGAGATCCGCAAAGGCGAAACGCAGGGTGTGGATGCACACGTCATCGCCTGTTTCGACGATACCGGGCTCGATGCCGCGCGCCAGATCGCGACTGCGCCCGTCATCGGTATCGGCGAGGCGGCTTGTCACGCAGCGATGCTGATCGCGAACCGCTTTACGGTCGTGACGACGCTTGAGCGCTCCATTCCGGCGTTGGAGCACAATCTGCTGAAATACGGATTGGAGCGGCGCGCCCGCGTGCGGGCGGCCGAGGTTCCGGTGCTGGCGTTGGAGGATGAGGCATCGGATGCGCGCGCGCGCATCGACGCGGAAATTACGCGGGCGCTGGTGGAGGATCGCGCGGAAGCCATCGTGCTTGGGTGCGCCGGCATGGCGAAGCTGGCGCGCGATCTCTCAATCAAGCACCAGTGTCCGGTGATCGACGGTGTGGGAGCCGCAGTGAAGCTTGGCGAAATGTTGAGTGTGCTGGGGCTCAAGACGTCGAAACGTTGGGGCTATCAGAGCGGAACACCAAAGATGCTCACCGGTCCCCTCGCGGGCCTGATGCGGGGCGAGTGAGACGACGAACGCTCACCCCACCGCCGCGCCAGTTGCGGGCCTTACTGTTTCTCCTGCAGCGGCTGCGCGCCGGTGTTGATCGCTTCGATCACGATCTTGATATCCTTCAGCAGCGTGGAATCGTCCAACGTCGTGTCGTTGGCAGGCATACCTTCCGCGGTCGCCTCGAGGCGCTGAGTCACGTCCGCTTCCCAACGCCGAAGCGTCGCGAGCTTTTGCCCCCGCGTGAGGCCAACGTGCTTTTCGACGTCGGCCGGCGTTGCAAATACCGTTTCCGGATCCTGTCGCGCCTTATCAGGAACAATGCGCATAATTTCTGCCATGGTGGTTCCTCCGAGCCTGCGTTGCCACTGAACGCTGCGCCGTGATGCTTCGTTCCGGACCGTGCCGCGGGGCCGCTATGCGAAACCGCCGTTACGATCCGCTATTGCGAGAGGTGCTGTGGGCCAAGCCCTGGCGGGGATTGAAATAGCCCCTTTCCACCTGATCGGATTCCGTGACATCGGCCTCGATCCGACAGACGACGCCCTTGGGATCGAATTCCAGCCACGCCTTGAGGTGTGGCAGCTTACCGGACCTTTCAAGCAGCAGCGTCCCAAATCCGCGGGCCACTGGAGGCGTCACGGGCGGTCCGCCGCGCTCGGTCCATACCAAAATGATCCGTGGCACCTCGCCCCGCTTGATCGTCCACGAGATCGCAACGCGACCCTGGGGGCGGGAGAGCGAGCCGTGCTTCAGCGCATTCGTCGTCAACTCGTGAAGCATCAGCGTCATCTGTAGTGCGGTCTGCGGCGGCACGAAAACGTCATCGCCCGTAATATCGACGTTCTGCAACTCACCTGCGCTGACGGCGATTTGCGATGTGATCAATTCGCGCAGAGAAGCACCCGACCAATGCGCTTCGGTCAGCATATGGTGAGCACTGGAAAGCGACTGGACGCGTCCGTTGAAGCGGCCGATGAATTGCTCGATCGTTCCCGACGTCCGGCCCGTCTGCGCCGCAATCGATTGCACGATCGCGAGCGTATTCTTGACGCGATGATTGAGCTCACCGACGAGGAGGTTGCGCACCTCATCGGCCTTGCGGCGCTCACTGATGTCTCGATTGGTCTCGCACACGAACTGCCGCCCGCCCGTCCGGATGAGCTCTAGGCGCGAGTCTACCCAGATCTCGCGGCCGTCATTCGAAAACTGACGCACTTCTCCAGTCCAAGAGCCTTCCGCCGCAAGTCGCTCCATGAGCGCTTCTCGCGACAGTGGGTAGCGCGTCTTCAGCAGATCCGCGGCGGTAGCACCGAGCGCCTCACCCTTCTTGTAGCCGTACAGTTCTTCGCAACCGCGGTTGAACAGGATGATGCCCTCATCCACGTCCCAAACGAGAAGCGCCTCGTGCGAGAGTTCGATGACACGCTGCTTCGTCATCAGGCGCAGGCTGGTGCGGCGCTGCTCAGTGATGTCGGTGTCGGTGCCGCACCAAAGCACGACAGCGCCTTGTTCATTGCGGAGTGGCATGGCGGATGACAAAAACCAGCGGTATTCGCCATCGGCACCGCGAATTGGATACGTGTCTTGCCAGGGGTCGCCCTTCTCGAGCGCGAGGGCCAGTTCGCTGACGACACGATCGACGTAATCGGGATGGATGACCTGCTGCCAGCCGTTGCCGGTGGCCTCTACAGCGCTGATGCCGGTGTAATCCAACCACCGTTGATTGTGCCAGAATGTGTAACCGGAGGGGTAGGCCATCCAGGCAAACTGCGCCATGTTGTCGGCGAGCGCGCGAAAGCGCTGTTCACTCAGCGTCAACGATTCCTCGGCGGCCTTCCAGGCGGTGATGTCGCGAGAAACGCACAGGAAGCAGTCGATCTCGCCGGACTCGGCGCGGATCACGGTCACGACGACATCCCACCACTTCGTCGTCCCCTTGGCGGTGGGGCAGACGCCGTCGAAGCGCGCCGAACCAGCGGTTCGCGCCGTCTCGAGAGCCGACTCGATTTTGGCGGCCGCTTCACTGGGCCACAGTTCCGACCAGCGCTTGCCCTGAATCGCCGAGCCGGCGTCGATCTCCATCAGCGAATACCCGGCCCGATTGAGGAAACGAACCGTGCCGTCAGGCTCAATCAATTTTACGCAGTCGGGACTTGCCTCCAGCAGCGCCATCGCCACGCCGTCGCGCACCGCCGCCGGCGTCAGCGCCGGGGAGACGGCAGCTTGCGCGGAGTGAGTGGCGATTGGTGTGGCCGTGGCCACACCGGGCGGTTTGGTTGCGTTCATAGTGCCGAATGGCGCCCCACTGGACCCAGATATCGCCCTTTCGTATGGGCCGAACTCCGGAGGTCTCTTTCTTGAAACTTCGCTCCTTCACACTGAGGCCGGGCAGTCCTTGACGGCCCGGCCCTCTCAGTCAGTCGTATCGCTTTAAGCCGATCCTGCAAAACTCGCCTATCTACATTCTGCAGAATGACCTTCAAGCCGCCGCACCTCGTGAACTCGCACCCGCTCGAACATCGAAGAACAGGGCCTGACTGATCACTGCCTTCACCATCTCCGGCTTGAACGGTTTGGTGATGAGGAAGGTCGGCTCGGCGCGCTCCCCGGTGAGCAGACGCTCAGGGTATGCGGTGATGAAGACAACCGGGATATCGAGCGTCTTCAGGATGTCGTTGACGGCATCGATGCCGGAGCTGCCGTCGGCAAGCTGAATGTCAGCAAGGACAATGCCTGGCTGCGTGCGCTGAGCTAGGTCGTTGGCTTCTTTGCGCGTCGTCGCGATCCCGACGACGTCGTGACCAAGTTCGCTGACAAGACCTTCGATATCGAGGGCGATAAGCGGCTCATCCTCGATGATCATCACTTTCGCCGTGATCTGCTCGGCAATTTCCTGCCCAGCGGTATCAACCAACCGCCGCACATCTTCCTCGGTCGTCTCGAGGATCGCGGCGATCTCAGGCGTCGGAAACTCCTCGAGCGCCGCCAGCAGAAACGCCTGTCGTGGAAGTGGTGTCAGGGTCTCGATACGGCGATCAGTGACTTTGCCGCGCGTCATTTCGACGGATTCAGCTTCATGGTTGATCGGCAGCGCCCCCCACACGCGAACAAAGGTGTGATACAGCGCGGCTCGGGCGGGCAAATCACGACGGAATGTCCGCTGGTCCGCGACGAGCGTTTCCAACGTCGCGACCACGTAGGCATCACCACGATCCTGCGACCCCGTGAGTGCCCGCGCGAAACGTCGAAGGTAGGGAATTTGAGGTGCGATCAGATCGGCAACCGAACTGGTCATCTACGGCTACTCCCCCTGTTGAGGCGTGGAATTGGCGGCGGCAGGCCGATCATAGCCATGCCGCCATGCACTCCAGAACGCGTGCGCGCGCACACGGTTCCACGCTCCGTTAAAAAAAGCGCGTCCAAAACGAATGTCTGTTCTCAACGCAATGAAACATTGCGGGTTCCCTTGATCAGTGCAATTCGGCCTATACGGCGCGCGCCCGCGGATTTGGCGCGTGTTCGCTGCCGAATTCCTCGGCGCCGGTCACGCCCATCAGCTCCGCGAGCTTGCCACGCGCACGGTTGACGCGGCTTTTCATGGTGCCGACGGCGCATCCGCACATTAGCGCCGCGTCATCGTAGGAAAAACCTTCAGCACCAATCAACACCAAAGCTTCCCGCTGCTCCGGCGTCAGGAGTGCAAAAGCCTTCATGAAGTCGACAAGATCCATGTGCCCGGTTTGGCCATCCTTGACGCTGAGCTGCTGAGCCAGCTCGCCGTCGTGGTCCTGGACTTCGTATTTCCGCTTGCGCAGTTCCGACAGATACGTGTTCCGCAAAATCGTGAAAAGCCAAGCTTTCAGGTTCGAGCCCGGATCGAAGCTCGCCCTGCTCTTCCAGGCTTTGACCAGCGTTTCCTGAACGAGATCGTCGGCCTGATCGGCAGCACCGCACAGCGATCGCGCGAAGGCGCGCAAATTCGGCACCAGCGACGTGAGCTGCGCCTGCATGTCGTCGGTTTGGCCCGCCGTCATTCTTTCGGCTCCGACTTGGCGAGATCACTGAGCAGTTTGGTGAACTTGTCGGGGAGCGGCTCGGACAACAGGCGCTTGTATTCCTGCCGAAGCTGATGGCCAATCAGACCCTGGGCCTCAGGCGACAACGCTGCTTCGGCGTCGTTGGATGAGGACGTAGAGACGGTGGTGGATTTAGCCTGTAGCCGCATTTCGTCGTCACTTTGCTTTCGATCGTTACCCATTCTTTCCCCCTCTCCCTCATTCGCGGGGCGGCTCCAAGACGTGTGGCCCGTCCGAGCCGCCGCAGCGCTGCAAAAATGGCTATGGGAATGCCCACATCCGTATCTAAACACGTGATAGCCGCAAAGGTTCCCACCGGCGGCGGCATAATTTTCGGGCTCACCATAGACTCACAATATCGCGTTTATTCAATGCCTAAGACGTCTATTCTCCAGGCTCGAGCACGTCGGTTTGGTTACTGCGGGTCATGATGAAGGCTGCAGCAGCAACCGCCGCGACGATTGGCAAATTGCGCATTACAACCCGCAACAGACCTGGAAGTGCCATAGGCGCCGCCGTCGTTAACGCCGCCATCAGCAGCTCGCGATCCACGTTTGCCATGGCCGGATCCGAGGCATCGTCAGACGCCCGTTCGACGGTCTCATCCGCCTCGTTGACGACTTCATCCGGCTTTGCGGAACGGGAATTGACCGCCATCGCGACGATCAAACCAATCACGACAAACCCGGCGGCCAAGATCATCGAGCCTGTTTCCGGCCCAAATTCTCGGTTGAGACGCATAGACAATGCAGCAGTGCCAAAGCCTGCCGCGATCAGGAATGGGATCGCCACGAGGGCGCGGCTGACCAGATGCTCGATAGCGTTATCGACCGTGGCCTGCGCGCGACGAAACAGACTACCCAACATGGCGATCCCCAAAATAGCTCAGCGCTGAAATGCGAACTGAGTGCAACGGCACCGATTACGACTTCCAGAGCGCGCCGAGTACGAAGCCGAGTGCACCGACCACGGCGAGGGTCGCCATCGGCTGATCCTTGATCGACTTGTCGACGGCCGACTTCATATTGCCGGCGACTTCCTGGACCCGTTCACCGGCCTCGCGGCCCTGCTCGGCCACCGAGCGCATGGTCGCGTCTGCTGCCTCATACGCACCTTCCAGCTTCTCGCCGGCCTTGGTCGCATATTCGGATGCTTTGTCGGCGACCTTATCGGCCACATCGCTGGCAGCAGCCTGCGCGCGCTTGCGGTCACCGTCGTTATGGGGATAGCTCTGGGCGGCCTGCATCGTGAAGTCTCCTTCTGCTTCTCTGTTCCACTTGGCGATACTCGCCACCGTTTGGGATATCGTGAGAACGTTCCGCACTCGGCACGAGTTCCCGGGTTCCGGCGAAAAACCCTGCGGCAAGATCGCATCGTCCGAAGAAACTGCTGGGTGACTAGCGCGAGAAGATCGACTTGATCGCCGAGCCGATCGCGGATGCCGCTTGTCGACCCGCTCCCGAGATATTTCGCTGTGCCTTGAGCCGTTCGAGAAAGCGCACCGCCTTCACACGTCGGGCCTGCGGCAACGCGCGCTCCAATGCCGCCGCGAGCCGCGCGCCATCCTGCTCGGGGTTCGCCGAGGCGGGATCGGCGTCAACCGGATCGTGCATCACAATTCCGGCGCCGGCGAACGCCTTGCCGATTTCTGCGCGAGACGGCACCGCCTCCGCGGACGCACTGCCCAATCTCAACGGCACAACGGCCGGCGCCAGAAGGCTCGGTGTCGCCTTGAAGTGAGTGGCGATGGAGCCCATAGCGTCACGGTGCGCGGTGAGCGGGGTCTTGTCGTCGTCCACGGCCCACACCAGCAGATCCGCGTCACCGGCCTCTTCGACGAGGCGTCGTACTTGCTTGCTCACCGAGAGATCGGCGCGCGAAACGCGCACGTCCATACCGACCAGGTCCGACGCCGTCGTGGGCGCACCCTTTGTGCCCAGCACTTCGATCATCGTGCGCGCCTGATCCTGCTCGACCATGCGGAGCAGCGCCGCGGCATTGTCGCGCGCGGTCTCCGATCCACCGACAACCAGCGCGATGATGGGAGCTCGGGTCAGGGCAGCGAGATCGCCTACTGCCTCGGTGCCATCCATGGCGTCGCTCACTTGTGCGCGTGTGATCTTGAGCCGTCCACCGTAGAGATCGATCGCCGCGCGGCCGACCTCCTCGACGTAGGTCTCAACGAGCCGGCGCATGACGTGCTCGCGTCCCCATTGGAACAAGGCGCGAGACAACCGCTCCCGGGCCTCGTTTGTCAGTGCCGTGGCTGGATTGACGAGGCGCACCAGGCGCCAGATATCGTAGACGCGTTCGACCTTGTCGATCATGTGCCGCCACTGATAAATGGCGAGAAACTGCGACACGGTCATGCGGTCGCCAAACGGCACTTTTGTTTCGATCATACGGCCAAGGCGACGGCTTACGCGCTCCGAAATCGCCAAGGCCTCGGGTAGCGTGAATTGCCAGATCGGATCATCACGAGAGGGGTGCAGGCGGCGGGCGACAACGTCGACGGTGTTGCGACCGAGTAGCAGGACCGCATCGAGATCGACCATTTTCTCCAGGTCGACGCGCGAGGCGACGACCTTCACGTCCGACCATGCCTGCGCCTCGGCGGGGCTCCACGTCGGATCGGCTAAACCGGCATCTTCAATTTCGCCTGTCGCCTCGCCTCCGCTCCCTTTGGCCGGCGCTTTTCGAACAGCGCCGGCGATCAGCCAGCGCTGGGCCGCAGCCACGATTGCGACGCTGACGAACGCGGCAAGAGCCCACCACAAGACATAGCCGTTTACAAAGTCGGCAGCAGCAATGCAGTTACGATGAGGATGTAGCGCGCAGCGCTGGTCGCTGATGTCGTCGTTTTGGCCATCAGGTGATCCGGCCTCGAGAGGAGCGAGAAAGATTGTACTGAGTTGCACCGCCGGAGTTGCCGCAGCCGACTCTGCTCAAGATAGTCGCATTACTGGATTTCTACGAGCCGCCGCTTCGGAATGCGAAGCGGCCGGCGCCGCTGGCGGCGTAGTGGACTGCCAGCGGCCCCGACCGACCCGATACCCCGCTGCCAAGTCAGACAGCGTTAAGCTCGCCTCATCCAACCACCGATCAGCGCGATGACGAACAGGACGATAGCTACCCAGAAGAGGATTCGCGCGCCTTCCATCGCGGTGCCCGCGACGCCGCCGAATCCCAGGGCCGCGGCGACGAGCGCGACCACGAGGAAGACCACGGCGTAATGAAGTAAATTGCCCATTTTACTGCTCCTTGATCCCGCTTGATGATGCCGACGAAACGCAGATCACGGCCATTCGTTCCGTAGCCCCCGTTCATCAGTTGGAGCCTTGATCTCCTGCGGCGTCAGGCAAACCCTCGCCGCGCATCGTGCAACCATGTTTAACCGGCCGCGTTCAGGGATCACGACGGAGATACTCTCCCCGTACTCATGGGCGCTCGCCCTCTTTGCATTGAGGGCGTCGCGCGGAGCATCCACCATGCCGCTGCTTGCCGACAGTCTGCGCAATCTTTCCGCGTCGCTGATGATCATCGCGCTGGTCATCACCGCGCTCGTCGTCGGTCGCGACCTTTTCATCCCCCTCGCGGTGGCGATGGTGATCGCCTTTATTCTCGCACCGGTCGT
>LNEA01000339.1 GCA_001464855.1 Rhizobiales bacterium Ga0077530 | reverse complement strand
CTCATCGCACGCGTAAAAAAGAAGCGTGCCTTGGACGCAAGCGCCGTGCAGAAATAGGCGGATGCCGCCGCGGCCGTTGCCGCGTGGATCCGATAGGATGCGGAGCCGATGCCTCGCCTGTTCACTGCCATCGAGATTCCCGAGATCGTGCGCTCCCAGCTCGCGCTGGTGCGAGGTCATCTGGCCGGTGCCAAGTGGGTCGAGATGGAGGACATGCACCTCACGATCCGCTTCTACGGCGACATCGGCAACCTCGAGGCCGACGACCTTGTCAGCGCCCTGAGCCGCGTCGATTTCGTCCCCTTCGAAATTCGCGTCACCGACCTGGGCGTATTCGGCGGCCGTGACCCGCGCGCGATCTACGCCGGAATCGAACCCTGCGAGGGCCTCAGTGCCCTTCAACGCGCCGGCGAGCGCGCCGCGCGTACCGCCGGCCTGCCGCCGGAAACGCGCTCGTTCAAGCCGCACATCACGCTCGCGCGCCTCAAGAACGCCAAACCCGAGATGGTCGCGCGCTTCCTCAGCGAACGCCCGCCCCTTCAGTGCTGGCCATTCTCCGTCGACCGCTTCGCGCTGATGTCGTCACGACCCGGCGTCGGCGGAGGACCCTATGTGCGCGAGGAATATTTCGACGCGCGCCCGGAATGGGATGCCGCGCAGTAGGCATTCCCAGCACGCATAATTGATCCGACCCGCTGCGGATCGCGCCATGTTCCGCCCGCTTCTGACCTATCATGCGCAACAGGCCACCAACCGCGGAGGATTGATCCATGACCGATATCGATCGCCGGCACCTCATCGGCGCGCTCGCCCTTGGCTCCGCCACACTTGCGGGCTCACTTGCGGCGAACGCAGCGCCGAAAGAACTCAAGATGTCCGACATGAAGAAGGACACCGACATCGCCTGCCTCTATCACTGCGATTTCGGGGACAACCAGCGCTACGACGCGATGTTGCGCAACATCAACAATCATCTCTCCGCACACGATTTCGATCCGCTCGGCGTCAAGATCGTGATTGTCGCGCACGCGGCCGGTATCAAGTATCACCTGACGGATCTCGCTGGCACGCCGTGGGAAAAAGCGCCGCCGATCGATCCCGATTATGAGAAACGGATGGCCGCGCTCGCGCAGTACGGCGTCGAGGTTTACCTGTGCAAGATCACGTTCGACCGCATGGCCCTCGATATCGGCCGCGCCAAGGACGTGCCGTACATCCGCATCGTCCCATCCGGCGTCGCAACGGTCGCACAGTTGCAGATGAAGGGTTTTGCGTATCTGAAGGTGGGGTGAGGGAAAGCGCGGCCGCCGCCGCTGCCAGCAACGTGTGAGGAACGAATGCCCGAACTGAAATCCGCCTTCATCGGCGAACTCAAGATCGCCGTCACCGGAACATACATGCTGGGGGATGGGCCGCTCGGCCGTCGGCGGATCGATCTCCTCGGAGCCGGACAATTCGAAGGGCCGCGCATCAGCGCCAAGATCCTGCCGGGTGGCATGGATCTCTTGCTTGGCGGCAGCGACGGTGCGGTGCGCCCCGACGTGCGCCTGCCGCTCGAACTCGATGACGGACAGCCGCTGTTGATCATCTATCGCGGCGTGCGGCACGCGCCGCCTGAGGTCATGGCCAAGATCGTCGCCGGCGAGCGTGTCCCGCGCGAAAGCCACTACCTCCGGACGGCGATGACCTTCGAGACAGCCTCGCAGAAATACGACTGGATGAACCGCATTGTCGCAGTCGGAGTCGGGCGCCGCGAACCGGAGTTCGCCGTCTACGAGGTATTCGAGATCCTTTGATGGCGTGGCGGCAGCGTCGGACCGCCATGCGACGCGCGCGGGTGACAACGCCCACACGGCTCGCTAACGTCCGGACAATACAAATCTGAGAATGGAAGCGGATCGCCTACAATGGAACGCAAGTCGATCGGAATCATCGGCGCCGGGGCGTCGGGCCTGACCTGCGCAAAGCATATGATGGACGAGGGCTACGCCGTCACGCTCTACGAGATCGGCAGCCACGTCGGCGGCATGTGGGTCTACCAGAACGACAACAAGCGTTCGTCGGCCTATCGCACGCTCCACATCAACACCGCGCGCGACCTGACGAGCTTCTCCGACTACCCTTTCGATCCCGCCGTTCAGCCATTCCCGTCGCACTGGGACATGGCGAAGTACCTCAAGGATTACGCTGAGCACTTCGGGATTACGCCGTTCGTGCGCTTCAATACCAAGATCGTCGATCTGCGGCCGGCGCCATCGTACAGCGCCGCGAAACCACGCTGGCAACTGACGACACAAGCGGGCGACCTGCACGAGCACGACACCGTCGTCGTTGCGACAGGGCATCTCACGAAGCCGCTCGAAGTCGCGATGTTCCGCGATGGCTTCAAAGGTGAGTACCTGCATTCGCACCACTACAAGGAGCCGGCCGACTTCGTGAGGAAGCGCGTCTGCGTCATCGGCGTCGGCAACAGCGCCCTCGATATTGCGAGCGATCTCGCGATGACGGCGGAGCGCACGGTGCTGGTCGCACGGTCGAGCGCGCTGATCATTCCGAAGCTCCTCTTCGGGCGGCCGTTTTGGGACACCATCCAGCCATTCTACAAGCCGTGGATTCCCGCCGCCGTGCGCAATCGCATTCTGAAGGCGCTGGTCTATGTCGTCCAAGGCGACATGAAGCGGCTCGGGTTCCCCACGCAGGCCAAACGCGTGCACGCCACCTCGAACGCCAACATCGTCAACCACATCCAC
This sequence comes from Rhizobiales bacterium Ga0077530, assembly GCA_001464855.1. Classification (GTDB taxonomy): domain Bacteria; phylum Pseudomonadota; class Alphaproteobacteria; order Rhizobiales; family Hyphomicrobiaceae. The sequence goes on along the minus strand of LNEA01000339.1, from coordinate 8,122 downwards.
TACCGCCGCGTGACGGTGAAGCAGGGTATCCAGCGGATCGACGGCAAGACGCTGCACTTCGTCGACGGCACGAGCGCCGAGTTCGACACGATGATCGCCGCGACGGGCTACGAGATCGATCTCGATTTCGTCAAACCGGACATCATCGCGATCAAGGACAACGGTCTCGATCTTTACATGCGGATCGTGCCGCCCGACTGGCGAGGCCTGTATTTCCTGGCGTTCTTCAATTCGGATACGGCACTCAACTGGATCTGCGAAGGCCAGACGCGCTGGATCCGCGAGCATGAAGCCGGTCGCGCCGCGCTCCCGAGTCCGGCCGACATGCACGCCGAGATCGAGCAGCGCAAAGCTTGGGTGCGGCAGAACTTCAAGGATACGCCGCGCCACGCCATCGAGGTCGAGCATCTCCCGTACTTCGCCGATCTCAAGCGCACGATGGCTGAGGCGCAGAAGCGTGCGGGCGCGCCGGCGCGCGACATCGGCATCGGCTTCAAACCGAAGAAGGTCACACTGCCATCGCCGCCGCGCGCCGAGGCCGCGGAGTAGACGCTCGTTCCCGCGCTACGCAGCAAAAAGCCCGGTCAGCTTGCGCTGCCGGGCTTTCGTATTTCTGCCGATCGGTTTCGCCGGATCAGGCCGCTTGCGTATCGCCGGCGGTTTCCTCGGTGGTGCGACGACCACGGGCGCTGCGCGAGAGCACCTCGGTGATACGCTGCATCGCCGTGCGCTCGTCGAGCTTGTCGACAACCGCGATCTCGCGCGCCATCCGGTCGAGCGCCGACTCATAGAGCTGGCGTTCGGAGTAGGACTGCTCGGGCTGCGTCTCGGAGCGGTAGAGATCGCGGACCACCTCGGCGATGGAAATCAGGTCGCCCGAGTTGATCTTCGCCTCATACTCCTGCGCCCGGCGGCTCCACATGGTCCGCTTGATACGCGCGCGGCCCTTGAGCGTCTCCATGGCACGCGAGACGATGTTGTCCTCGGCGAGCTTGCGGACGCCCGCCTGCTCGAGCTTCGCCGTCGGAACGCGCAACGTCAGCTTGTCCTTCTCGATCTGGATCACGAAGAGCTCGAGCGACATGCCCGCGATCTCCTGCTCCTCGATACCGACAATCTGGCCGACGCCGTGCGCCGGATAGACGATCGATTCGCCGATCTTGAAGCCATGACGCTGGTTGACGGGCTTCTTCGGCGCCAGCATCTGCTGGCGGCGCGCCTCGGCGGCCTTGAGCGCAAGCTCCTTCGGGCTCGCGGCGCCGCGCGGCATCGTCGGCTGGGCCGGGAGCACGGGCATCGACGGCCCCGTCATCATGCGGGTCGCGGACTTGTGAACCGCTGCCGGAATGGCGCGCGGAGCCGGCGCTGGCGTCGCCGCCTTGGCGCGTGCCGCCATCAACGCAGCGGCGGTGCCCTTGGTGCCTTTGATGGGAGCCGCAGCCTTGGCAGCCGCGACCGGCGCCTTGCCAGCGGCGGCCGGAGCCGGAGCAGCCTTCGCAGTGCCGGCCTTGACGATCGGGGCCTTGGACGCGACAGTGGCGGCGGCCGGCTTGACCGGTGCCTTTGCTGTGGTCGCGCTCTTCTTGTTCGGTGCGGACACTTCTGTTTTGACTTTCGTTTTGGCCGCTGACGTGGCTGCAGCCCGGACTGGCGTGATCGGCTTCGCCTTGGCCGGGGACTTGCTGGCCACCGCAGGCTTCGTCTGTGCGGTTTTCGTCGCGGTGGAATGGGCCTTAGCTGTCGGGCTCTTGGCCGCGACAGGCTTCGCGGGCTTAGACGCAGCCTTGGGCGCAACCGTCTTGGTTGCCGGCTTCGAAGGTGGCTTGGTTGCGTGCAAGGCCTTTTCCTGTTTGCGCGATCCCGCCGACTTGGATGCGGGTTTCACTGGGGATTTCTTGCTCTGGGCCATCGCTACGTCTCACTCCGTAACTATTCACGCCATTGACCTACCGCTCTCGCGGCAACTGTAGTTCGCAGGCCTTAAACCCCAGCAGGCCCGCAAAAATCCTTCGACAGGACGTGGCCTGTCGCCGCAAACGAAGCCTCGTCTCGCAACCAGGGCTACCTATCTCGCCCTGTCGATCCTCAGCGGTCGTCGAGTTCCTGGTCACACGCGCCATGTCGCGTATATGGTGTCGCCTGAGGCGCAGTGCTATCGGCATGGCGATCGATGGAGGGGCGACTGGTCAGGCGACTGGCCACGCACACCACTCCTGTTCCGCTTGGATACCGGACACTGATCTCGAACGCCCGAAGTTGGACTGCTGCCTCCGGGAGATCTTGTAACACATTTTTCATGCAAAAAGAAGCCGTTCGGCGCAAAGAAGCGCAATACAGCCTATCGGAATGATTAAACTAGGCTGCAATCAGTATTCGATGCCGTGCGCAGCAATTAATATCCGTTAACCATTCAACTTATCGGGATCAGTCCCCCTCACCCGGCTCGGTACTGAAGTATTTGTCGAATTTATTCTTCTCGTCGCGGAAGTTGTCCGCATCAGACGGGGCCGCCTTCTTGGCGGTTATGTTGGGCCACTTGTCCGCATAGTCGCGGTTCAGTTCCAACCAGCGCTCCAAACCAGGTTCAGTGTCTGGTTTGATCGCCTCGACCGGGCACTCGGGCTCGCAGACTCCGCAATCAATGCATTCGTCCGGATGGATGACCAGCATGTTCTCGCCCTCGTAGAAACAATCAACGGGGCAGACCTCGACACAATCCGTGAATTTGCATTTGATGCAGTTTTCGTTGACGATATACGTCATGACTTCTTCCCAGCGCCCATCAAGCTCGGCAAATCACACATACGAATTCGCCCTGAGCGCGCGACAACTCGGTTGATATTTAGCTAATTCTGGTACCCGGCTCTGATAGACGAGACCGGAGCCGACAAACGGCCAAGCCTGTCTCCTGCCAAACCGCCCGCGCCGGAATGATCCCAGCTCGAACCGCCGGACGCAGGGCAACCGGCGCTTTCATCCTAGAACAACGACGAATGCATGACAAGCGTTCACCCGTCGCACCCGTTATGCCGTGGACCTCGGAGCGCCCTTCCCTACTGTTTCGGACGGCAAGCCGGATCGAGTTCGAGCAACTTGACGCCCGAGTAGCCCTCGGCGTGGCGCGCCCACCCCCGGAGCAGCCGGCAGCGCAGCGAATCGTAATCGGCGGTCACGGTCTGAGTTGTAGGGCCGGCCGGCACCGCAGATGGCGTCCCTGATGGCGGCCCGGACTGAGTGGACGTGGAGGTTGGACCCGGGAGCGGCGGCACCAGATCGCCGGATGGCGGGGCCGGGGCGGCGGCGCCGCCACCCCGCAGAACGGCGATGCGGTCGCGGGCGTGCTGCTGGGCGAGGCGACCGTCGCCGTCCAGCGAGAGCTTGATCAGCGCCAGCTCGTAGTCGGCGATCGCCGCATTGTTCTGCCCATCCGCTTCGTTCACCCGACCGCGCACATAAAAACTCTCGGCGAACGCGGTACTGATCTCGAGACTCGCGGTGATGTCGCGACGCGCAGCCGCAACGTCGCGGCGCTCGATCGCGGCCAGGGCGCGGTTGCGCAGGACGCCCCAATTGCCTGGCAGCAGCCGAGCCGCAACATCCAGCGACTCCGCGGCGCGCGTGAAATCACGCTGGCGGATGCGAAGGCGACCGAGCGCGTTGTGCGCCTGCCCGTTATTCGCATCGAGCCGGATCGCGGCATCCATGTCGTCACGCGCCTTCTCGAAGTCGCCGAGATGATAATAGACGACTCCGCGCGCGAGGCGGGCATTGGAGTTGCTGTCGCCGAGGATTCGCAATGCGGTTGCTACGTCTCGCAGAGCCGAGTCCCGACTGCCAGCCGCCGCCGCGCCGACGGCCCGCAGCATGTGAGGCCAGGGATCATTCGGCACCGCCCGGATCGCCTCGTCGAACGCCTTCATGCCCGCCTCGATATCGCCCTTGTCGATGAGCGCCACGCCGAGGAAGCGCTGCGCATCGGGCGACGCTGGATCGAGGACGAGGGTGCGGCGCAAATCGGCGATCGCCGCGTCCAGCGCACCGAGCTGATAGTGAACATAGCCGCGCGCCACCACGGCTTCTGACCGCGCGCCGTCCAACCTCACCGCTTGATCGAGATCGTCGCGAGCGGCCCTCAAGTCGCCCTTGCCGGCCCGCGCGAGACCACGGCAGACATAACCGCCAGCGTTTGCGCTCCCCAGCGTGATGGCGCGCGTGCAATCGGTGATCGCCTGATCGCGATTACCGATGGCGTTCTGCACGGTTCCGCGCTCGATGAGCACGTCGATATCGTCGCGCGAAAGTTCCAGCGCCCGGTCGAGATCGGTGAGCGCCCGAGCATTCTCCCCTTTCCGGCGCAACAACTGCGCCCGCATCAGCCGAAACGCTACGTTATCGGGCGTTTGCGCTACGGCATCGGAGAGACTCGCGATCGCGCCATCGAGGTCGCCGAGGCGTTCGCGCGCAAGGCCCCGACCAACGAGTGCCGCCGTATCGCGGCCATCGATCCGAACGGCCTGGTCGAAGTGATCGAGCGCCGTGCGCAGTTCATTGCGGGCGAGCAGCAGACTGCCGAGTTGAAGGTGCGCGACACCGAGACCCGGGCGCAGCTCCACGGCCTTGCGGTAGTCGGCGATGGCCGCGGTCTGGTCGTTGCGCAGCAGATGGACGTTCGCACGGTTGTAGTGAGCGTTGGCGTCTTTCGCATCGAGGGCGATCACCGCCGAGTAGTCTGCAATCGCGGGTGCATACTCGGCGCGCTCGCGGTACGCATTGGCGCGCTTGTGGAGCACAAAAATTCGCGTCGCACTGGTCGGCGCGTTGGCTCCCTGGCGGTTAAGCACGGCACTGCAGGCCCGGATCGCAGTGGCGGGATCGCGGCTCGTGTCGCACTCGGTGAGTTGGCGCTGATCCTGGTCGCGCGAGGCGTCGGTGGGTGTGCCGGTCGCCTGCTGAGCCGCAACCGTTCCGATGCCGAAGCCGAGGGCATGGAGCACGCCAACGGCCAGCATGACGCTCGTCAGCCGATCTCGATTGCGCATCGTTGCCTCCACTTCGCTTCGTGATCCCTGGACCGGACGTGCCGGAGGATCGCAGGCCGACGTCGGGGATCGTCGAGTATCGGTCAGAACCGCCGGCCGTCACAACTCGCTTCCACACGAGCAGAGGCCCCGACCATGGTCATGGATCGGGGCCCTGCTGTCGTCTCAAGGATCGAGATTACCAGCGGCGGTGGCCGTGACCGCGGTGGAAGTGGTGGCCGTGGTGCGCGCGGTGGCCGTAGAAGCCGTGGTGCTGCGGAACGTAGACGTGGTGGTGACGCTGCACGTAGACCGGGACGTACACCAGACGGGGCTGGTGGTACTCGACGTACCGCGGGGCGTGCACCTTCCGGACGACATGGCCGGGTACGACCTTGACCACACGGCGGGTCTCGGCGACCGCGGGCGTCTCGCCGCCCTCGGTGACGACCGTCTGCGGCGCAGGCTGGTCACCTTCGGCGACCGGCATCTGCTCGGCGGGCATCTGGTCAGCCGATGTCGGCTCGGCCTGACTGGTGACCGTCTGCGGGATCGGCGCCTGCAGGTCGCCCTGCGGAGCGTCAGCCGGCTGGCTCGGAGCCGCCACGGTCTGCTGCGGGCCGGACGTACCGGGAGCGTCGGTCGGCGTGGACTGGCCCAGCGACGGTGCCGGAAGCGAAGCGGGGACGCCGCGCGGACCACCGACGAAGTTTTGACCACCCGTCGGCGCCTGCGGGCCGAAGGAACGCTGACTGGTGCCGATGCCGGGCGCCGGGGGGTTGAAGGCGCGCGGCTGAACCTGGGCGGACTGGCCGCCTGGCGCTGGCGGATTGAATGACCGGATCGAGCGCTGCGACGTCTGGCCCGAGGGCGCCGGTGGGTTGAAGGAGCGGAAATTCCGCTGGCCCTGGAACTGCTGCTGGCCTTGGCCCTGGCTCAACCGCTGGCCGGAGAAGCCCGATGGGCCCTGGCTGCGGAACTGCTGACCACCTTGGCCGGGGCCCTGTCCCTGACGCGACTGAGCGTTGGCGGGAAGCGTGGCGGCGAAGAGCGCGGCCGCCGAGATCGAGACTGCGAGGATGCGGATCATGACAATTCTCCTGAACGACGATCGATTGCGAGCTTTGCGCCGGCTGAAGTGAGTGCCGTGCGGCGATGAGCTACAATTGGGTAATCGTCGTTCAGATACTAGATGGACGTCGTTCATTGCTCGATCACGAACTCGTGATGTAGATCAATATCTAGCTTTTACAATGGGCTATAAAATGAACTCGCTTCAATAATTTTTCGAGCGAGGACTTTAATGAGCACGGCTGGGTCGCGGCAAGTGAGACTGGCCGGGACTTGCGCGCCAATTGGCTCGCTGGCAAAGGGTCGCCGCACGATCACGAGCAGGACCAATTTGCAGCCCCGCTCGCGATCGAAGGTGCTGCGCCTACTTACTTGCTGGGCGCCACTCCAATCGGACCGGCCTCGCCGCCGAACGTCAGGCGCACACCGGCATAGGCAGCGACACCGGGCTGGGCGTACCCGAATAACTCTTGTCCGCGATCGTCGAGCAGGTTCTCGACGCGGGCGAACACTTCGAGATCCGGACGGATCTTGTACGAAGCCGCCGCGCTGAGCCGCCAGATCGCATCGAGACCAACGATCTCGTTGGTCCACGGATCCACCGGCGTCGCCCCGACCCGAAACGCGAGATCGTCACGACGGCCATTATAGATCGCCGCGAGATGCAGACGTCCGCGTCCCTCCGCAAACGCTGCATCGATATCGACACGGCCCGCATGTGGCGGGCGACGGACTTCACGCGTCCCGTCAGGATCGGTCGCGTCGAGATAGGTGTAGGTCGCCCCCACCGTCACTCCCGGCAGGACGCGATATTTTGCCGACACCTCGATCCCGTCGCGGTGACTGATCCCCGGCAGGTTGATGAGCGTCGGAACGAACCCCGGATTGGGCGCGATCTTGTTTTCGAGCTCGGCCGAGAAATAGGTGACGTCGAAGACGAGACGGCCGCGCCACAGGCTCAACTCGATGCCCGCATCCCAGCCGAACGTCTCCTCGGGGGTCAGGTTGGGATTGGGGGTGAAGAACGATGGGATCGAGCCGAACTGCTCGAAGAACGTCGGCGCCTTGAACCCGGTACCGATGCTCGCGTGCGGCCTGAGCCCGACGTCCGATGCCATCCCCGGAACCTGCCATGCCGCTGTCCCGCGCCAACTCGTGAAATCCTCGAAGGCGCTGTTGTCATCGTGGCGGATGCCGGCCGTGAGGTGGAGTTGCTTCGCAAACGTGCCGCGCCATTCGCCGGCAAAAGCGAAGCGGTCGCGGGAGCGGCGCACGCCATCCGTGAAGTCGCCGAGCGGCGTGAAACTCTCCTCGTTCCACTCTATGAGACCGGCAACCGTGTGCGTGAGCATCGACGGATCGCCGGGGAGCTTCAGCGTCGCGAGATACGAATGCGTGCGCGCCACGGCATCGTACTTCGACAGGAACGGAAAGGCCGGAAACAGCAGGTCTGTATCGGTCGTCTTGGTCTCGTTGTAGGACGTGCGGAATTCATGCGTGAGGGCGCCGCCGAAGGTCTCCCAGCGCGCGCGTACCGATCCGAGCAGCACGTCTCCGGTGAACCGCGAGCCATCGTCGACGGCCGTTGCGAGCGTGCCCGGTGCACCATCGAAACCGTCACGATCACCGGACTTGCGCGACAGCCGCAGCGATCCATCGATCACGAGGCCTGGCATGACCTGGACGCCGCCGCGAAAAGCGAATGTCTCCAGGCTTGATTTGTCGCGCTCGCTGCCGAGGGGCGCGATGTTGAAGCCATCCGTGTAGCGGGCGTTATAGGACAGCGACGCCCACACGCGCTCGCTGCCGCCGCTGGCGCCAAGGGCGATATCGCGCGTGCGCATGCTGCCGACTTCGGTGGCGATGGTCACCCGCGCAGGTCCGCGTCCGGAACGCGTGATGATGTTGATGACGCCGCCCACCGCGCCCGAACCGTAAATCACGCTCTGGGCGCCGCGGATGACCTCGATGCGCTCGATGTCGGCGGTCGAAAGGTCAGAGAAATCGTAGGCGCCACTCGTTGGATCGTTGGC
>LNEA01000338.1 GCA_001464855.1 Rhizobiales bacterium Ga0077530 | reverse complement strand
TCGCGCAATTGCTCGCCGGTGACGACGGTCACGGACGAGCCGACTTCCGAGAGCGGCACGCCGCCGTCGCCCGAATCGCTGGGAGGCGCCTCAACCGCCGCGGCCGGCGCGGCAGGTCTCGCTTGCCCGGTCGACGGTGTTGCTGATGGTGGCGCCGGCCGCTTCGCGGGTCGCGACAGAGTTGCGCCTTCGACCACCAGCCCCGGCAAATACTGCTCTTGCGCCGAGGCGGACGGCACCGTCAGTAGCAACGCGATTGCACTCCCGGCCGCGCTGGCAAACGCCATCCGCTGACCCGGCTTCGGTCCATTAGAGATCTTCAAGGCAAGCTCCCGTTGCGAAAATCGGAAGCGCCGTCAGGGATTACCCTCACGTTCGATGCAACGGCCGACGCCTGTTACGGACGGCCGCAGCGGCAGCCGACGTAAAGCTCCGCCGATGTCATGCATGTCACGCTGTGAACCCAAGGCGACGACTCCCACCACACGACAGTCGCCACACGGACTCAACCGCACTCCCACACGCCCCGCGTGGAAGTCGAGCGACCCGCGACGGCAGGTCTCCTGGCTCACGGCTCGAGCGGTTCGCCCAACCTTCCCAACCGGTGAACCCGGTCAGTGGCACTGTGGACGAACCTCGCCGTTTACAGTTGCGGGGGCAGCCGCGGCTTGTATTCGGGCGGACGCAAATTCAGTCCACCCAGCACCGCGTTCCCTTTTCACCCGCACGCACCGAGGCACACGCGGGAACCGTCACGTGCATCCACGCAACCAGACGCGGGAGGTCTCGTCAATAAGGGGAGATCCAATATTCCCCATGCGCGGCTTATAAGTCACGGTCGGGCAAACGGCATACGCACACCTATTTGACCGCGTCGGACACAATACCGTCGAGCAGCGCCACGACTTCGGCCAGCGCCTTGCGCGACGCGTCATCGCCGCGCGTTGTTGGCGGGCGCGCGCCGACGACGATCTCGCCGGCTTTGTCCTCGCGCTCATAGATGAAAACCACGAACGGGCAGAACCCGATATTCGACGGATCCGCTTCCATCATCTGACGCGACAGCTTCGCCGAGCAGAAGACGAAATATTCAGCATGCCGATAGAGCTTCTTGGTCGAGCCGACGTCGGCGCCCGTGCGGTCGAGCATCCCGGCGACGCTGCCCGTGTAGTCGACCACGAGACCGCGCTGGATCACGGCATTGGTGAGGTCGAACTTGACGTCCTCGAAGCTGCCGGATTTCGATTTCGTGAGGAGTTCCGCCGCCGACGCCGTACCGGCAGTGCCCAAACCCAGTCCGAGCAGCCAAAGTATCGCGATGACGCGTCGCAGGTAGATCCGCATGTTCGCCACTCCGGTATGACCTTGTGAGCGAGCCTATCAAACTCCGCGTGGGCGGCCACGCATTGATGGAGATCAGACGATCGCTGAATACATGCCCGCGACCCGCTCCGCCAAAGGACCCATCGCACAACCGACCCGGCTTGCGCTATTGTACCCCTTCGCTTGACGTCCCGTGCCGTCCGCGCGCGAGCCAAGAAACGCTCCGTCAAGCCACACAACATCAGGAGACCACTCACGTGCTGCGAACCGAACTCTTTAATGTCGACACCATCCTCGACCGCCTGCTGCCGTGGGTGCGCGAGGAAAGTCCGACCAATCACGTCATCGGCGTCAATCGCATGATGGATCTCGTCGGCGCCGATCTCGCGTCGATCGGCGGCACGCTCGAACGCATCCCCGGGACTGGCGGTCGCGGCGACATCGTGCTCGCGCGCTTCGCCGGACGCGACGGCACCAACAGCCCCGGCGTCGGCACGCTCGCGGGACGGCTCGCGTTGCGGCGCGACGGCGACCGCTACTTCGGCCCCGGCATCTACGACATGAAGGGCGGCGTCGCGATCGCGGTCGAGGCGTTGAAGATCGTGCGCGAACAGGCCCGCGGCGCAGCGCTGCCGGTCACGTTCATGCTGATCCCCGACGAGGAGATCGGCAGCCCGTCGTCGCGCGAGCGGATCGAGGAAGAGGCGAAGCGCCACAAATACGTGCTCGTCACCGAGCCCTGCAAAAATGGCGTCGTGGTCACCGGCCGCTTCGCATTCCAGCGTTTCTGGATCGATGTCGAAGGCCGTCCCGCGCACGCCGGCGCCACCAACCGCCAGGGCCGTAGCGCCATCCGCGCCATGGCCCGTCTCATCGAGCAGATCGAGAACATGACCGACTTCGAGCGCGGCATGACGTTCTCGGTCGGCACCATCGAGGGCGGTACCTTCGTCAACGTCATGCCGATCCGCTGCCGCGCGCAGGTGCTGACGGTTGCGCCGACGCAACCGATCTTCGACGAGGTCGCTTCGCGCATGGCCGCGTTCGAATCGGAAAACGACGGCATCACGGTGAAGATCGAGCGGGGTCCGGTGCGGCCGCTGTGGCAGCCCCACCGCCAAACCATGGCGCTCTATGAAAAGGCGCACGAACTCGCGGCCTCGATCGGCTTCAAGCTCGAGCACGGCTCGTTCGGCGGCGGCAGCGACGGCAATTTCACTGGCGCGCTTGGGGTCGCCACGCTCGACGGGCTCGGCGTCGACGGCGCCAGCGCGCATACGTTCGAGGAGCACATCCTCGTCTCGTCGCTGGTGCCGCGCTGTCGCCTGTTCGCCGAGTTGCTGCGCACGCTGGATTGATGAGGGCGAACCGATGGCACAGCAGCGCATCCATGCCGTCTTCATGCGCGGCGGCACGTCGAAGGCGGTGATGTTCCACGCGCGCGACTTGCCCGCCGAGCGAGACGCGTGGGCGCCGATCTTCCGCTCGGCGATCGGCGCGAACGATCCGAGCGGCCGCCAGCTCGACGGCATGGGGGGCGGCGTCTCATCGCTGTCGAAGGTCTGCGTGATCGGCCCGCCGAGCCGCGCGGATGCCGACGTCGATTTCACGTTTGCGCAGATCGGAGTCACCAACGACACCGTCGACTACGCCGGCAACTGCGGGAACATGTCGTCGGCGATCGGACCGTTCGCCATCGACGAGGGTCTCGTGCCCAAGCCGATCGATGGCCACGCCGTCGTACGCATCCACAATACCAATACGTCGAAGATCATCGTCGCCCGCTTCGACGTCGAGCAAGGCGAAGCCGCGGTCGACGGTGCCATGACCCTCGACGGCGTCGCTGGCACGGGCGCGCCGATCCGCTTGGAATTCATGGCGCCAGGCGGTGCGCGGACCGGTAAACTTCTGCCGACCGGTCGTGCCGTCGACACGCTCGACATTCCCGGCCTCGGCCGCATCGAGGCCAGCCTCGTCGACGCCGCCAACCCCTGCGTCTTCGTCGATGGACGCGATCGAACGCAACACCGAGCTACAGGCCTGCCTCGAAGCGATCCGCCGCGCCGCCTCCGTCGCCATGGGCATCGCAACTGACCTCGACGCTGCGGCCCGCGTCATGAGCGTGCCCAAGGTGGCCATGGTCGCGGCGCCGCGCACCATGCAAACGCTCGCCGGCGTCACGCTCGGCGCAGCCGACGCGGACATCGTGGTGCGCATGATATCGGTGGGCCAAGCGCATCGCGCGGTGCCGCTGACCGGCGCGCTGTGCCTCGCTGTCGCGACGCGGCTCGCGGGGACGATCCCGGCAACGCTGGCGAAGGGTCTGCGCCCCGACGTCGCCGAAATCCGTATCGCCAATCCGTCCGGGATCACGCGCGTCGATGCCAAGGTGACCTCTGGCGCGTCACCGACCGCGGAATACGCCGCCGTCTACCGCACCGCGCGGCGGTTGTTCGAGGGCAAAGTGTTGGTGAGGTAGGCTACTTCCACTCATCCTTCACTTCGAGGCACTTGTCGGCGATGAACTGGTTGATGTCCTCGACCAGCGTCGACTGAAGGACGTTGAAGGTGTTGTCGG
>LNEA01000337.1 GCA_001464855.1 Rhizobiales bacterium Ga0077530 | reverse complement strand
CGGTCATGCACGTGCCGCTCGTCATCGCGTCAAAATGCGCGCGCACTCTTGAGGCAGAGTATCGGAGTATGGTCTGGGGCCGAATTCGATTGTGGGCTTGCAGCATGGGACGGCATGGGACGGAGAGGGGAAACAGCGTGGCGCACGGAATTGGAGGAATGACGGTCTGCTATTCGCTGCTGGGGCTGCTCATCCTCGCACCGTCGACAGCGATGGCTGCCAGTAAAGTCGAACAGCAGCTCGCGAAGCTGGCGCCAGAGGAGCGCGCGCATCAGGCGTGCATCCTGCGCGGGTTCGATGTCGTGAGAAAGGATGCGCAGCTTCGTGGCGCTGACCGGATGAAGACGTCGATCTTCGGTCGTGCCGTACTGGCGGGGACGAATTTGAATGCCAACGGCGGCGCGGTCCGCGTCAAGGGCCACTGGTACGCGATGAGCTTCTCCTGCACGCTCACCAGCGATCTGCTCAAGGCGACAACCTTTTCGTACGAACTCGGGAAGGAGATTCCCAAGCCGCGCTGGGAAGACCTGGGGCTTTGGCAGTAGCGGGCGTTGGAGTGGGCGGACAATCGAGCTACTCCGCCGCGCTCGCCTTCATCTGTTCGCTGGGCTTCACGTCCTGCGAGCGGCTGTAGATAGCGATCGCGACGATCAGCACAGCAGTGAGCACCCCGAACAACGCTCGATAGGCGGTTTCCGTGCGCGCGCCCGACGCCAGCGGCTCGAACGCGCCAACGACGATCCCGGAAATCGACTGCATGCAGGCGACGCCGAACATCACGGCGGTATTGATCGTCGCCATGCCGCGCCCGATCAGCCGATCCGGGATGATGCCGCGGCCGTGGGTCATGACCATCGTACTGGATGCACTGAAAAACCCGATCGCGATCATGGCGCCCACGGGCAGCCACACCGGCGGTCGCGAGGCGAGCGCCAGAACCGCGAGAATCGAGATGACCGCCAGGGTTCCGCCAAGCGCGATCCATTTGCGCGTGTCGAGCAGCCGATCCATCGGTCCGAAGGTGAGCATCCCGATCTGGTAGGCGATGACGGCGGCCAACAACACGTTTCCGGCTTCGATCGGGGTTAGCCCATGCACCTCGCGCAGGAACGGGCCACCCCACAGGCCTTGCACGGTGAAGGTGCACGCGTAGTTGCAGAAATTCAGCGCCAGGATCGGCCACAGCGCCGGATTGCGCAGAACCTCGACGAGACCTTGCAGCATCTCGCGCGGTGGCTCGGGTGTGCGCACGAGGAACGGGTGGCCGGGTGGCGCATCGCGCACCACGACCCACACGGCAATGCTCGCGAGTGCCGTGAAGATGACGGCGGCCCCAAACACGATGCGCCAGCCGACGGCTTCGGACGCCCACGCGAGCGGCGTCGTGGCGGCGAGATTGCCGAGCAGCCCGATCGACAGCACCATCGCGGTGAGCGTCGAGAAGCGGTCGGGTGGGAACCACCGCGAGATCACCACCATGCTCCCGATCAGCATGACGCCGAAGCCGGCGCCCATCAATACGCGGCCCGTGAGCAGGATCGGCCACGTCGGCGCAAGCGTGAAGATGGCGCCGCCGAATGTCGCCAGGATCAGCATACCCGTCACGGTTTTGCGTGGCCCGAAGCGGTCGAAGAAGAAGCCGCAGGGGATCTGCATCGCCGCGAAGCCGAAAAAGAAGGCGCCCGTGAGCCCGCCGAGTGCCTCCGGTCCGATGCCGAGATCGCGCATCAGGTCGAGGCCGATCGTCACGTTGGACGCGCGGAAAAAGTGGCTGGCGACATAGGCGGTGGCCAATGTCACGACAATGATCAGGCCCCGGCGATGGGGGGAAGCGCGCGGCTCGGTTGAGCGCATTGGCGGGTATTGACCGCTCATTGTTGAATATTGATGGGCGTTCCTCGGGCGCCGACCCTAGGCGTCCTCGGGGATCAGTTCAAGGCTGGCCTCATCGAGGGCGCAATTTGCCACCTTGCGAAGTGGTGATCGTTGGGCGTAGTGAAATTGTCCTCGCGACGGTGTTCACATGTGGAACGCACCATGCCCGACGGCTCCACCACGGCTCATATCTTCCGTCCCAAGCTTCTGACCCTGGCGGCCGAAGGCTACGGCATTACTGCATTGCGCAGGGATATCGTCGCTGGCCTCACGGTGGCGATCGTGGCGCTGCCACTGTCGATGGCGATCGCGGTCGCATCGGGCGTGTCGCCGGAGCGCGGCCTTTATGCCGCGATCGTTGGCGGTTTTCTCGTCTCGGCGCTGGGCGGCAGCCGATATCAGGTCGGTGGCCCCGCGGGCGCGTTTATCGTTCTCGTTGCAGCGACGGTTGCCGGTCACGGCCTCGATGGCCTGCTGATTACGGTCCTCATGTCGGGCGTGATGCTGACCCTGGTCGGCTTGTCGGGACTCGGGGCGCTCATTCGGTATATTCCGCAACCCGTGACCGTCGGGTTTACCTGCGGGATTGCCGTCACCATTCTCGCGAGCCAGCTCAAGGACCTTGGCGGCCTCACGCTTGCCGGTGCCGAGCCGAGTCATTTTTTCCCGAAGCTAGCCGCGTTGGCCCACGCCTTGCCATCGTTGAATCCGAGCGCTGTGGCCATCGGGTTGGGATCGGCCGCGCTCATTTTCACCATGCAGAGCTGGCGTCGGACTTGGCCTGCGATGCTGATCGCGGTTGCCCTCGCCTCCCTGGTCGCGTTTGCGCTTCATCTGCCGATCGAAACCATCGGCAGCCGGTTCGGCGGTATTCCCAACAGCCTGCCCGCGCCAGCCCTGCCGGTGATCACGCTGTCGCGGCTGTGGGAGCTGCTGCCTGCCGCCATTTCCTTCACCCTGCTCGGTGGGATCGAAAGCCTGCTGTCGGCAAAGATCGCCGACGCCATGACGGGCCGCAAACATCGCTACAACATGGAGCTGGTGGCGCAAGGCATCGCCAATGTAGTGACGGCCTTGTTCGGCGGCCTATGCGTGACGGGGACAATCGCACGCACGGCGACGAACATCCGCGCCGGCGCGCGGAGCCCGGTATCGGGCATGCTGCACGCTGTCTTCCTGCTGCTGTTCATGATCGTCGCGGCGCCGCTCGCCCACTACATTCCACTGGCGGCGCTGGCCGGGCTGCTTCTGGTCGTGTGCTGGAACATGGCCGACAAGGAGGAGTTCGAGGAACTTCTGCACCACTGGCCGCCTGCCACGGTGCTGCTCGTCACGTTCCTCCTCACTCTTTTGGCCGATCTAGCGGTCGGCATCACGGCCGGCTGCATCGTCGCCGCCGCACTGCACTTCTTGCGGCGTGACGCGGCGTGAGTCAGGACGCCGGCTGCGCCACGCGCACCGTCAGCAGCTTGATGAGATCATCGACGACGTATCGGCTTTCGACCAACTCAAGACCCGCCTCGGGGACGTGGTGATCCGTATTTCGGTCAAAGCTGGCCCCGTACGCCCATTGGATCCACGGTTGCCAGATGTAGGAGACCGCCCGCCGCAGTTTGCCCTGCGGGCGCACATACTCGAGCAGGCGTATAGTACCTCCCGGCCGCACCACGCGCCCGAGTTCTCGAAGTGCCGGGGCCTGCAGATCGTTCGGAAGGACGCAGAACAGGAAGCTTGAGACCGCCGCATCGAATGAGCCGGTGGGAAAATCGAGCGACGTGACGTCCATCTGGTAAAGGCGGTTTCCTTCCGCCAGCGTCGGGCACCTGTGGCGTGCTTGCTCCAGCATCGCCGGACTCGAGTCGATCCCGGACACCAGCGCGCCTGGCGGGTAGAACTCGCAATTGCGACCGGTGCCGATCCCCGCGTCCAGGAGCCGCCCGGACATGCCCTTGAACAGCAATGGTCGCAGCGCCCTATACCGCCGTCGCTCGAACGATTGGTCGAGAAAATCGTAGAAACGGGCGATCCGCTGGTATCGCTCGACGTTCGTCGTCATGGCAGCCTCCTATGATGTCCAGACATATGGCACCGAGACGCGCAATCGGGTAGAGGTGCGGTAAAACCCGCCCGGAGGAATATATCGCATGGCCCGCCCCCTCGCCGACCGCCTCCTGCGCCCGGAGCGCGTCGCCATCATCGGCGCGTCCGGCGACATCAAGAAAAACAATTCGCGCCCGCAGCGCTACCTGCGCAAGCACGGCTTTCGCGGCGCCATCTATCCGATCAATCCCGGCTACAAGGACCTGTTCGGCGAGCCCTGCTATGCCTCGATCACCGACTGCCCCGAGCCGCCCGACCACGTCTACGTGATGCTCGGGGCGAATTCCGTCGTCGACGCCATCCGCGACTGTGGCAAGGCCGGCGCCGGCGCCGCAACGATTTTCTCGGGCGGTTTCGCGGAAGGTGGCGAAGTCGGCAAAGCGCGACAAGCGGCGCTCATCGCTGCCGCGCGCGAGGGCGGTGTCCGCCTGATCGGTCCCAACAGTCTCGGCGTGATCAACACCCACTGGCCGGTAACGTTGTCCGCCAACGCGATGCTGGAGCGCGAACGACTGGCCAAGGGCCGCATCGGCCTCGTCTCGCAGTCCGGTTCGATGATCGGCTCGCTCGTCAGTCGTGGTGAGGCACGCGGTATCGCCTTCTCGACGCTCGTCTCGATCGGCAACGAGTGCGACCTCACCGTCGGCGAAGTTGCGGCTATGCTCGTCGACGATCCCGACACCGACGTGATCCTGCTGTTCCTCGAAACGATGCGCGATCCCGTCGGCGTCGCCGCCATGGCCGCCAAGGCGCACGCGGTGGGCAAGCCCATCCTCGCTTACGTCCTCGGCCGTTCGGCGCTCGGCCAGGAACTCGCGCAATCGCACACCGGCGCCATGGTCGGCGAGACACGCGCGCTCGACGTCTTCCTCGCAGACCAAGGCATTATGCGTCTCGATCATTTCGAGAGCCTGATCGAGGCGCCGTTGCTCGTGAGGGGCCGCAAGCCCGCCAAGGGCAAGCGCGTTGCCGTGACGACGACGACGGGCGGCGCTGCCGCGCTGGTGGTGGATCACCTGGGTTCGCGTGGCATCGAAGTCGTGCCGGCAACGGCGGAGCTGAGCGCCAACCTCGCCACCTTCAAGATCGATGTCGCGCCCGGCGCGCCAATCGCAGATGTCACCATGGCCGGCACCAAGCCCGAAGTCGTCGATACGGTGATGGCGAGCTTCATGGCCGATCCGCGCGTCGATGCGGTGGTCGTCGGCGTCGGCTCGTCGGCAGAATATTTTCCCGAGCTGGCGGTGGCCCCACTGGCCAAATGGGCGAGTGCGGATAAGCCGATTGTCGCTTTCCTGCTGCCGAACGCGCCGCGCTCGCTGGAGCTGCTCGCGAAGTCCGGCATCGCCGGATTTCGCACACCGGAGTGCTGCGCCGATGCGCTCGCCGCCTACCTCGACTGGACGCCGCCGCGCGCGAAGTCGGCGATCACGTTGCCCGCCGCCGCGCGCGACTGCCTCGACCGCGCGAAGGGTGATGCAACCTTGAACGAACGTCGAGCGCTCGAATTGTTCGCCGCTCTGGGCGTGCCCGTGCCGGCCATCGCTCAGGTGACGAGCGCGGCTGAGGTCGATGCGCTGAAGCTTCCATACCCCGTCGTTGCCAAGATCCTGTCGGCCGACATCGCCCACAAGAGCGAAGTCGGCGGCGTCAAGGTCGGTATCGCCGATGCGGCAGCGCTGAAGTCCACCGTCACATCGCTGCTGGCCGACGTGCCGAAGAAGGCGCCCGGCGCCCGCATCGACGGCGTCGTCGTGCAGGAGATGGTCAAAGGGCTCGGCGAGGCGATCGTCGGGTTTCGTCGCGACCCGCGCGTCGGACCGGTCGTGGTGGTCGGCATCGGTGGCATTCTCGCCGAGGTTTACAGCGACGTTTCCGTGCGCCCCGCGCCGGTCGATCTTACGGTGGCCCGCGCCATGGTCGCCGAGGTCAAAGGCTTCGCGCCACTCCGCGGCTTCCGCGGCCTGCCCGAAGGCGACCTCGACGCGCTCGCCGCCATCGTCGTCGCGATCTCGCAC
>LNEA01000336.1 GCA_001464855.1 Rhizobiales bacterium Ga0077530 | reverse complement strand
CGAGCTCGGTCATCTCGGGAATGCGGGCATTGGTGTCCGCTGGGCCATCGAGAATGAACTCGTCGAGCTGCGGCGGCTTGATCGAGGTGCCAGCCAGCATCGCGTGGACCTGTCCGCGATGATGTACCTGATGCAGGAAGAGATGCGCCAGCACATCGTCGGTGCGAGTGACCTGAATGCGCTTGGTGCGATGGATGCGGGTTTCGCCGACGAGACGCTCTGGCGTCAGCGCACGGCAGAACGCGAGCAGCCTCTCGTCGACTGCCGCCTGTGCGTCGGCCAGCGGCCCGATGGTGTCGAACGGCTCCACGGGATCCCACGCCTTAGGGCCAAGCGTTCCGCCCTCGAGCGCATCAACGTAGAACCAATCTATCGTGAGGTTGTGATTGAGCGTCGCCTTGATGGATGGGAAAAAGCTCGTGCGCGGTGCTTCGAACTCACCGGGACCGAGTTGCTGGCAGGCGTTGTAAAGACGCAGGTTGGCAAGCCGGTTGGCCGGCCCTCGACTGATAGACACTTCGTCATCCGGTCGCTTCTGTTCTATATGCTGCGGTGAGTGCATGTGAAGCCGCTGACGACTCGGTCGCCAGCGATTCATGACACGACGCTGTCAGGAGTTCTGGAGCCGCCGCCGCGACCATGCCCGACACTCACGATTTCCGCAGCCCGCGCCTCTACGTCGATGCCGACCTCGGTCCCGGCAGCGCGATCCCGCTCACGCGCGAGCAGGCGAACTACCTCATCAACGTGATGCGACGCAACGCGGGCGATCTCGTCCTCGTGTTCAACGGTCGAGATGGGGAATGGCGCGCGCACATCGAGATCGCTGGCAAACGGCAGGCATCCCTCGTCCTCGAGAACCAATCGCGCGCACAGTCCGGCGGGCCGGACCTGCACTATCTGTTTGCGCCGCTGAAGCGCAGCCGCCTCGACTACATGGTGCAGAAGGCCTGACGCGCCACACCATCGCCGAGCGCGTCAACGGCGATCGGATGCGCGCCAACGTCATCGAAGCGGCCGAGCAGTGTGGCATCCTGCGCATTCCGACGATCGCCGCACCCGAGCGCCTCGATCGTGCGCTCGCATCATGGGATCCCGCACGTCGGCTCATCTTCTGCGACGAAGGCGCACCGATCGCCGACCCGATTGCTACACTGCGCGAGGTCGCGCCCGGGCCATTGGCGGTCCTGATCGGCCCCGAAGGCGGATTCGCGCCAGAAGAGCGGAACTCACTGGTCGCGCTGCCGTTCGTCGTACGGATCGCCATGGGCCCACGCATCATGCGCGCGGATACGGCAGCCGTCGCGGCATTGACGCTCGTGAATGCAGTGCTGGGGGATTGGAAGTAAGGCTTCTTTGCCGCGGTCGCCGACGGCTCCGCCTACCGGCGCCGCGGGGCTACCTCCACGGTTGGAGATTTTACCTCGCGGCCTTCGGCCGCCACGAATAGTAGGCAACTCGGTGGCGATCGAAGATCGCGAGGCTAAATTCCGACCGGAGAGGCAGCGCCGCCGCGCGTGTAGGCGAAGCCGTACGCGTCGGCGGAATAAGACCCTCCTACTTCTTCCCGACCCGCCCATCGCGCGTGTAGGGGTACATGTGCGTGATGTCAGCGCCCGACCAATCCTTCTCGAACTTGTTCCACACATCCACGACCGTCGACGCGACCTGGCTCGGGATTTCGCTCTTCTTTGCGCTCTCGAGATAGAGGCGGACGTCCTTTGCCTGCAGCGCCGCGGTGAAGCCCGCATCATAGGCCTCGTTCATGATGCGGCGCGGAAACTTGTCGTCGGTCGCCGTATTGCGCCCGGTCGAGACGTTGACGACTTCGAGGATCTTCGCCATCGGGATACCCTGCTTGACGCCGAACGCGATGGCCTCGCAGCTCGCGGCCTGCGCGACGCCCGAGAGATAGTTGTTGAGCAGCTTGACGGCTTGCCCTTGACCCGGGCGCGGACCGATGTGGAAGGGCTTGCCCATCAGCGCCATGATCGGCTTCACGCGCTCGTAGTCCGCTTCTGCGCAGGCGAGCATGACCGACAGCGTGGCCTTGTCGGCGCCGGCGATTCCGCCCGACACTGGCGCATCGATGTAAATCACGCCGGCTGCCTTGAGGATCGCAGCCGCTTCTTCCGCGGCGGCGATGCCGATGGTCGAGGTGTCGACGACCGTCTTGGCCTTGCGGTTCGGCGCGGCCGCGATTTCCTTGGCCACGAGCACGCTGATTTTGCCGTCGGGCAGCGAGAGGATGATCGTTTCGGCATTGGCCGCGACCTCGGCATTGGACTTGGCGATCGTGCTGCCTTCCGGCGCCCGATCGGTGCTGCCCGCGTCTGCCACGACGAGCTTATGACCCGCCTTGGCCAGATGCCCCGCCATGCGGTGTCCGATGCTGCCGACGCCGATCCAGCCAATCGTCTCGCCCATAACGCGTCCTCCGGTTCAGGTTTTCCATTGCGGCATAGCGAATTGCGGGCCTGTCGGCAACGGCGCCGACGGCATGGCGGCGCGGCGTAGAGGGCCGGACAACCACGTTAGCGACATTGGCCGCCCTAGCCCTGCGGGTCGGGCGGCGATAGATTGGGCCGCAGGAACAAGGAGCGGAATTCATGGCTTACACGGTAGCGATCGCCGGTCTCGGCGCGATCGGGTTGAGGGTGGCGAAGGCGGTAGATGCCGGCGAAGTCCCCGGCATAACGCTCGCCGCGGTCAGCGCGCGCGATCTGGCCGGCGCACGGGCCAAGGTCGCCGGGTTCAAGACGCCCCCTAAATCGGTACCGCTGGCGGAGCTGGCCGGTCATGCCGACATCATCGTCGAATGCGTGCCGGCGGCGGCGTTCCGCGAGGTTGCGGAACCGGTCCTCGCAGCCGGCAAATGGCTGCTGCCGCTCTCGGTCGCGGGGCTGCTCAACCATATGGACCTCGTCGACAAGGCGCGCGCATCGGGCGGCCGGATCGTCGTGCCGACCGGGGCGCTGCTCGGGCTCGACACGGTGCGCGCCATGGCGGTCGGCAAGATCCACGAGGTGCGTCTCGAGACGCGCAAGCCGCCCGCGGGCCTTGCCGGGGCGCCGCACCTGATCGAGAACAACATCATTATAGATGGCCTGACCGAGCCACTGTGCGTGTTCCGAGGCACCGCGCGGCAGGCGGCGAAGGCGTTTCCAGCAAACGTCAACGTCGCAGCAGCCCTCGGGCTTGGGCGGACCCCGGCGTCGATCGCAATCACCAATCGGTGACGATCCGCTCCGACTCGGGCGAAGCGAAAATGTCGATCGCCAATATCCCCTCACCCGACAACCCACGCACCGGGCGCATCGTCGCCAACAGCGTCATCGCGACATTGCAGCGATTTACGGCGCCGCTGACCGTCGGGAGCTGAGCGCGCGTCACGGCAGCCAGAACCACAGCAGCAGGGGTACGGCGACGATAACGACGACGATCTCGACCAGCAGTCCGACCTTCCAGTAATCACCGAACCGGAAGCCGCTGGGCCCGAGGATCAAGGTGTTGTTCTGGTGGCCGATCGGTGTGAGGAACGAGCACGAGGCTCCGACCGCGACGGCCATCAGGAACGGATCGGCACTGACGCCGACTTGTGATGCGACGCTCATGGATATGGGGCACATCACTGCTGCGGTTGCTGCGTTGTTCATGAAATCGGACAGGCACATGGTCAGGACCAACACCAGCGTCAGCGCAATCACGACGTTGGTTCCGGCGAAAGTTCCGATCATCGACTTCGCAAGGACATCGGCCGCGCCTGTCGTCGCCATGGCGCCTGCAACGGGCATCAGCGCTGCCAGCAGGACGATGACCGACCAGTCGATCGCGTCGTAGAGTTGGCGCACCGGGATGACACCGACGAGAACCGCCGCCAGCACGCCCGCCGCGAACGCAATCGCCGCCGGTACGAGTCCGAATGCCGCGCCGCCCACCGACGCTGCCATGATGAGAGCTGCCATCAGCGCCTTACGGCGATCCGGAATGCGCAACGTCCGCTCGGCGAGCGGTACGCACCCGTAACGATTGGCAAACTCCAGGATTGCGGCAGGCGCCCCCTGCACCAGCAGCACGTCGCCATCGACAATTGGCATGGAGCGCAGACGCGCCGCCGACCGTCGTCCTTGCCGCGACACGGCGAGCAGATTGATGCCAAAACGCTCTCGTAGACGGATCTGCTGCATCGAACGCCCGACGAGTTCGGCGCGCGATCGCACGACAAGCTCGGCCAGTTCGATTTCCTTGGAATACAGTGCCGAACCTGCCGCGCCTTCGTCCTTGGCCTTCGTGGTGTCGGTGGCAGTTTCAGTCGCAACCGGAGCGGCCTCGTCCTGACCTTTTGTTTCCGAGGCCGCACGCTCCTTGGCGTTTTTATCCTCACGAACATCTTCTTCGAGACGCAATCCCAGAACTTCAACAGCCGCCGCAAGGGCTTCGGGTTCCGCTTCGATGACCAGGATGTCGCCGACGCGTACGTCGCGGTAGGGACCGGGCGCGGGAATCCTCCGCTGATCGCGGATAAGTCCGACGACCTGAGCGTCGACTTCTGCGAGGTCCTCCTCGAGATCCCGCAGGCTTTTTCCAGCGGTCGATGAACCTTCGGGAACGCGCGCCTCAGTCACATAGGTGCCGGTGACGAAGCTGTCCGCGCCTTCCGGCCGTCGCGTCGGCACAAGGCGCCAGCCGACGATGCCGAGAAACACCAATCCCGCCAGCGCAACCGGCACACCGACCGGCGAGAAGTCGAACATCGCAAAGCTTTCACCACCGTTCTGCGCGCGGAAACCGGAGACGATAAGGTTCGGCGGCGTGCCGATCAGGGTCGTAATGCCGCCGAGGACCGTCGCGAATGCGAGCGGCATCAGAATTTTTCCGGGCGGCAGGTCGAGTTTCTTAGCGATCTGCAAAGCAGCCGGCATCAAGAGCGCCAGCGCACCGACATTGTTCATGAAGCTCGAGAGCACCGCACCCAGTCCAGCAATCGACAAGATCGCGAGCATCGGACCGGCCTGCTTTGGCAACACTCTCCGCGTGAGCGCATCGACGGCGCCACTCGTTTGCAGCGCTTGGCCGAGCACGAGGACGCACGCGACGGTGATTACGGCGGGATGGCCGAAGCCGGCAAAGGCATCGCTGTCCGGCACCAGCCCCGTCGCCACGCACGCGAGCAACGCGGCGAGCGCGACGATATCGTGACGCCAGCGGCCCCACAGGAACAAGCCTACGGTCGCGACGAGGATCGCGACGATTGCTATCTGGTCATGAGTCACGATGAGGATACCTCCGGACGGCGGCTGGGGTATCAACGCGCAACACTGACGTTCAGTTCAATTGCGTCGGCAACGCATCGCGGATCAGGAGACCGACGACGACCAGTTCCGGGCTGGTCTTGCGATAGGTCTGGCCGACGTCGAGGAAGTCGGC
>LNEA01000335.1 GCA_001464855.1 Rhizobiales bacterium Ga0077530 | reverse complement strand
GGGTGCGTAATCATCGAAATGCACATGCGGTGGAACGGCGTCGCCTCGCCCTGCGCGGCAACGATGTCGACGACCTGCGCCATCGGCACCGCCGGCCAATCGACTCGGATGAAGTTGCGGTCGGCGTAGTCGCGATCCGCTTCCCGATGGCGCGCGAGGCCGCAGTAGGCGCAATTGGCGCGGCAGCCCTCGGGGTAGCTCAGCAGCAGGTTGAGGCAGCGCGTGCACGAGCAGCGGTGCATCTTGCCCGGCATGACGCCGAGCGTGATTGCCGCCGCCGTCGACATTTGCACGTACTCCGGCGAGCGCATGTGCGGCGCCATCCGGTTGTTGTTGGGGAGGTACACGCCTTCGGGCGGGACGTTGGCGTGCTTCACGCGGGCGCCGTTCTTCGCGGCTACCGGCGTGGCGCCAGGTTTGCGCGGCGACATCAGGTCATAGGCGTTGAAGTCGGCGCCGCCGAGCCCGGCGCGCGAGGGAAGCGCGATCTCTTTTTTCAGGCAGCTCAAAAGACCCTCCTCGCACCGGCGTTCGGACTCAGATATTCGCAGATCCGAATGTGATTGCAATGGTTGGCAGATCTTGGCTTTCCGACGGTCGGCGTCAACACACCAGCCATCGGCGAATCGATCGAGCCTGATCGAACGCGTGCAACGATTGGGACTCTCCGCGCGTTAGATGATCAGTCAGCGCGTGAATTGCGTCCACGGGGTGGCTGGCGGCCCGAATTATTCCCCATACAACCGATAAAGTAGCGTGACTGAGTCGTTTTGCGTCACAGCTCAAATCTTGAATACGAACGGGGGTTACTCATGAAGATCACGTCGACTATCCGCGCCGCGCTGGTTGGGCTTCTCGCACTCGTGGCGTTCTCAACCGCCAGTCGCGCCGAGAGCGGCAGCGTAACACTGACAATCTACAAGGCCGGGTGGGTCATCGGCGGCTCCGGCGGCTCCGGTGTCCTCGACTTCCGCGGCAGGCGCTATGGGCTCTCGACCGGCGGGCTCGACTACGGTCTCGTCTTCGGCGGCTCGAAAACCGTTCTGCACGGCCGCGTGAGCAACATCCGCCGGCCTTCTGATGTCGCGGGGGTCTACGCGGCGGCGGGTGCGGGTCTGACAGTCGGCCGAGGCGCGCGCGGCATCATCCTGACCAACCAGAAAGGCGCCGTGCTCGAACTGACCGGCCGCCAGGTCGGATTGATGGCCAACATCGACCTCAGTGGTCTCGCGATCACGTTGAAATAGATGTGTGGGGCGCGGGTCGTCCGCGCCCATTCTTCTAACGCGTGCTTTTCAGGGCCGGTGCCGGGTACTCGCCATGCGGGTGCCCAGCCCGGCGACCTCTGCGCTTCAGCACTTTCCCCATAGATCCGAAATTTTATTCAACCATTTGGTTGACAATTGAAGTCGCGGGCCTCATATTCAACCACATGGTTGAACAAAACGCCGCTCTCCTCGACACCGTCTTTCACGCCCTCGGCGATGCCACGCGACGCGACATGTTGCGCGAGTTGACGCTCGGCGAACGATCGGTGAGCCAACTCGCCCAGCCATTCGAGATGTCGCTCGCGGCGGCCTCGAAGCACATCAAGGCGCTGGAAGCTGCCGGCCTCATTGAACGCGAGGTGCGCGGTCGCACGCACATCTGCCGGCTCTCCGCGGCGCCACTCGCCGGCGCGCACGACTGGCTGAGTTTCTACGAGCGCTTCTGGACCGCGCGTCTCGATGCCCTCGAACGGCTTCTTCGCGAAGACGACGCGCACAAACGACCTACCCCCAAGCCCCCGATGAGTGGAGATAAGTCATGAGTGATGTGATGGCTGAAGGCGACTACGGCGTCCTCACGGAGCCGAATACGCTCACGATCCAGCGCTTCCTGCCGGGCCCGATGGCACGCGCCTGGGCCTATCTGACCGAAAGCGACCTGCGCCGTCAGTGGCTCGCGGCCGGCGAGATGGAATTGAGAGTCGGGGCGCCGTTTACATTGACCTGGCGGAACAACGAACTCACCGATCCGCCCGGCACTCCGCCGCCCGGTTACTCCAACGAGCACAGCATGGAGAGCCAGATCACCGAACTCGATCCGCCGAACCGGATCACGTTCACTTGGTTCACCAGCGGCACCGTAACCTTCGAGTTGGCGCCGCGCGGCGAGCGCGTGTTGCTCACGGTAATCCATCGCGGCATTCCGGGCCGCGACATGCTGCTCAAGGTTGGACCCGGCTGGCACAATCACCTCGACATTTTGGTCGCCCGTGCGTCGGGCGCGACGCCGAAGCCGTTCTGGGATGAGTTCCCCCGCCTGCGAAATGAATACGAGCGCCGAATGCCGGCGTGAGCGGATACAGGATCGCGCATCACCGACCCACGGCGATGCGCGATCGCATCTGTTGATACGCGCGGGAC
>LNEA01000334.1 GCA_001464855.1 Rhizobiales bacterium Ga0077530 | reverse complement strand
GGGTTGACGACCTGGCGGTGTGAATTAATCGCGCTTCCGGCGCGAGCAGGGCTGCCGCCCTTGCAACCCGCTCGGGGGACACCCCCGAATCCCCCGTCCTTTTTATGAGCTTGGAACGAGCCGCGAGCGCTCCGCATCCCCTCTCCCCGTCCTTTACGGGGAGAGGGTTAGGGTGAGGGGCGGCGGCATATGCAAACGTCAGCGTGTGCTGCCGCGCATTTTTTGCGCTTCCTCCAGCATCGAGACGATTTCGGTCAGTCCGTCCCTGCGGGCCCGATCAAGCGGACTTTTGCCATCTAGCGGGGCTGGAATATTTGGATCAGCACCCGCAGTCAGCAGGAGCCGAACGATTACCGGATCTCGATGGTATATGGCCGTGTGAAGCGGTGTGCCTCAGAAGCTTTGCGCATTCACGTTGGCCCCACCGCCCAAGAGCAGTTCGACATCGTGAACGGCATCGCGGGTGCAGGCCACGTGAAGCGGCGTCCGGTCCTCGAGACCAACGCTATTGATTTCAACGACGTCGAAGTCGAGGAAGGTCGTGGTGTTCCCGTCAGCGTAACTTTTCAGTAGCTCATCGAGCGTTTCAGCCATGGGAGTCGCAGCTTGCAATTCATTTCGCCAAGTTCATTTGGACTATTTCGCACGGATGTGTGCTGCTCTCTTTGTATGAGGAGAAACACAGCCAACAATTTCTGTAGCGATCGAAGATCGCGAGGTAAGAACGCGACCGAGAGGCAGCCGCCACGGCGCCAGTAGCCGGAGGCGTTGGCGACCGCGGCCAACTAAACGCTGCTGACCTTGAGATCCGCGAACTTCACTTCGGGTGAGCGTTCCTCGATCCACTGCAGCGAGTACGCCGACTGCGCCATGAACACGGGATCGCCGTCGAGATCGCGGGCGATCTGCAAGCGGTTGCGGGCGATGAACGCATCGAGATCGGTCTCGCTTGGGGCCGAAATCCACCGCACTGTGTCACACGGCGCCGGGTCGAATGCGATCGGCAGGCCATACTCGTTGGCGAGGCGATCGGCGAGCACGTCGAGCTGCAGCGCGCCGATCACGCCGACGACCGGCGACGAGCCATCGACCGGCACGAAAAGCTGAACCACGCCTTCCTCCGCCATCTCCTGCAATGCCTCACGCAGCTTCTTCGCGCGGATGGCGTCCTCCAGCCGAATGCGGCGAAGGATTTCCGGCGCGAAGCTCGGAATGCCCAGGAACTTCAGGTCCTCGCCCTCGGTCAGCGCGTCGCCGATGCGGAGCGTGCCGCGATTGGGGATACCCACCACATCGCCGGCATAGGCTTCTTCGGCGATCGAGCGGTCCTGCGCGAAGAAGAACTGCGGCGACGTCAGCGCCATCGTCTTCCCCGTCCGCACGACCTTGACCCGCATGTTACGCGTCAGCTTGCCCGAGCATACGCGCATGAACGCGATGCGGTCGCGGTGGTTCGGGTCCATGTTCGCCTGGATCTTGAACACGATCCCCGACATTGCCGGTTCGGTCGCCTCAACCGTGCGCGTGGAGGCGGTCTGGGCGCGCGGCGGCGGCGCGTGCGCGACGAGCGCGTCGAGCAGGTTGCGGACGCCGAAATTCTTGAGCGCGCTGCCGAAGTACACCGGCGTCAACGTGCCATGGCGGAATGATTCGAGGTCGAATTGACCGGCGGCTGTGGTGACGAGATCCATTTCCTCGCGCCAGCGCCGCGCGTCGTCCTCC
Source organism: Rhizobiales bacterium Ga0077530 (assembly GCA_001464855.1). Taxonomy (GTDB): domain Bacteria; phylum Pseudomonadota; class Alphaproteobacteria; order Rhizobiales; family Hyphomicrobiaceae. Next base: position 2,846 of record LNEA01000334.1, on the reverse strand, counting down.
GACAGCAGCGTGTCGATCACCGGATCATGTGGGCCTGTTGCCTCGAGGCCTTCGGGATCCTCGTCGAGCCGCGTGATGTGGCGGCTGTGTAGATCATACGTGCCGCGGAAATCGCGGCCCTTGCCGATCGGCCAAACCATCGGCGCGGTATCGAGCGCCAGCGTCTTCTCGATCTCGTCGAGCAGTTCCAGCGGTTCCTGGCTCTCGCGATCCATCTTGTTGATGAACGTGATGATCGGAATGTCGCGCAGCCGGCAGATCTCGAACAGCTTGCGCGTCCGCGCTTCGATGCCGCGCGCGCCGTCGATCACCATGATCGCGGCGTCGACTGCGGTCAGCGTCCGGTAGGTGTGATCGGAAAAATCCTCATGGCCCGGCGTGTCGAGCAGGTTGAACACCGTGTCGTGGTATTCGAACGTCATCACCGACGTGACGACCGAAATGCCGCGCGACCGCTCGATTGCCATCCAGTCGGAGCGCGTGCGCCGCCGGTCACCCTTGGCGCGCACCTGTCCCGCAAGCTGGATCGCGCCGCCAAACAGCAGCAGCTTTTCGGTAAGTGTCGTTTTGCCGGCGTCAGGATGCGAAATGATCGCGAAGGTCCGCCGCCGTGCCACTTCGCGCGCGATCTCCGCCGCCAACCCGCCGGTCGGGCGCGGCATCGCCGGAGCAGGTGCCGCGATCTCGCTCGGGCTCTCGTCGTTCAAGGGTAGGGCCTCCAAATCCGTCAATCGTGCGTGGCTATACCACTATATGGGACGGGTCGCCACGGTGTGGCAGGGAGGGGGGCGGCGGGGTTCAGAGCCCGAACGTGACGAACGAGATCACGTTGCCATCGGGGTCGCGAACGTAAAGATCGGTGCCGCCCCAGGTCTGCCTCGTCGGCGGTTGGATAATGTCTGCGCCGCGCCCTTGGAGTTCGGCGAAGAACGCGTGAACGTCGGCGACCTCGATGGACGCGAGGATCAGCGAATGCTCCCCCTGAAGTGGATACACACGCCATCCCGTGAGACGGCGCCATAGAACGGCGGCTCGCCGTGGAGGAAGTCGATCGCGAACCCGAGCTTGTCGCGGAAGTGTGCCGCGCTCGTCGGCACATCCGTAACGAACAGGATCGGGGTGATCGATTTAAGCTCGGTGGGGCTGCTCATAGAATCCATCAATCCCTCGGCACGTCGCGCATCAGGAACGCCAGCGGCACTGCGATTGCTGCGGTAAACGCGAACAGATAGAACGCATTTATATACCCGATCATGGCGGCCTGGCGCTGCAATTCGCCGGCGAGCGCGAGAAGTCCGCCCTGGCTCTCGGGGTTCCAAAGTCCGACCGAGCCGGGATAGGCCAGCACCCTGTTGAAGGGTGAGATGTGTTCGGTAAAGCCCGAATAGCTGGCGGCGGTCGAGCGCACGAGCACGACGATCGACAGCGAGATGAACAGGCTCGATCCGAAATTGCGCACGAGATGGAAGACGGACATCCCGTCCGTGATTCGGCCCTTGTCGATCGTCGCGAAAGCGAGCACCGACATCGGCGTGAAAGCGAGGCCGAAGCCGAAGCCCTGCAACGCGTTGGTCCAGAAGACATCGAAATTGGTGAGATTGATGTCGAGGTTGGCCATGCCCCAGCCGGCGACGGCCTGGCAGAAAAATCCTAGGGCGAGCGTCGTGCGCGGATAGAGGCGCGTCATCGGCACGATGATGAAAAACGACGCCCAGTTCCCGAGGCCGCGCGACGCGAGCAGGAGGCCGATCGAGCTGTCGGGGTAGCCGCGCAGGTCGTGGAGCAGGCCGGGGAACAGCGCCATCGCGGTGAAACTCAGCGCGCCCATCAGGAACGCGACGATCAAGCCCAGGGAGAAGTTGCGATCGAACAGCAGCGTCGGATCTAGGAAAGGCTTTCTGCTGCTGAAGGTGTGGACCAGGAAGATCCACAGCGCACCGATCGCCACCAGAAGCTCGATCCAGATTTCCGTCGACTGGAACCAGTCCAGCCGGTTGCCGCGATCCATGATGAGCTGGGCGGACGCAATCGCCACGGAAAGCGCGATGAAACCCGTCCAGTCGAAATGGCGATCGGCCCGCGACGATTGCCCGGAGAGCGCCACCCAGGCGCAGGTGGCCGCGAGCAACCCGGGCGGCACGATCATCAAAAACGACGCCCGCCAGCCGTAGAGTTCGCTGATGTAGCTGCCGATCAGCGGCCCCGATACCGGCCCGATGACACCGCCGATGCCCCAGATCATCATCACCATCGCGTGCAGGTGACGGGGGAACGTCGCGAGGATGATCGCCTGCCCCATCGGCATGATCGGGGCGCCGAACAGGCCCTGCCCGATGCGAAACAGGATCAGCGTTTCGAGACTCGTGGCGAATGCGCAGAGGAACGAGGAGATCGTAAATCCCAGCGCCGACCCGAACATCACCATGCGCCAGCCGAGCCGGTTCGCTAGCCATCCGACGAGCGGCGTGCCGATGGCGGTCGCAATCAGGTTGAACGTGATGACCCAGGCGATCTGGTCCTGTGTGGCCGACAGCGATCCCTTGATCTGCGGCAGCACCACGTTGGCCATCGTGATGGTCATGCCGAAGAGCAGCGTGCAGAGCTGCACGGTCAACAGGATCAGCCACTGATGGGCCGTGATTCCCGAGAGGCCGGACGATGCGGTCTGCGTGGTCATGCCGGCTGTTGAGTGAGGGGCGTTCGATGTGGCAAACGGGGCGACGAAGGCGGCACCATTCGCGGGCGCATAAGATCAGCTTGGAGGTGGACTGTCACCCGCCCGGTTTCGCAGATGCGATTGCGGTGAATAGCGACCGCGGAACGTGACCCGTCGCGGCGACGTTCAA
>LNEA01000333.1 GCA_001464855.1 Rhizobiales bacterium Ga0077530 | reverse complement strand
TCCGGTGAATTGATGTGGTGAGGCAAGCTGATCAACTGGCGCGACGCGGTCTGGCGCACGGTTGCGACAAGCGAAGCAAAAAGGGCCGAGCGCGCCGCGAGATCATGGAAAGGTTGTCCCGGCGCATCGAGAGCCGAAACGCCGCCCTCGGGCAGAAAGAAGCGCACCTGGCCTTCCATCCTGTTGAGCCGCTCGCCGATCCAACAGCCCATCCGGGTGCATTCCTCCGGTGTCGTGCGCATCAGCGTGATCTGAGGATTGTGCCGATAGAGCAGCCGCCCGGCGTAGCGCTCGGGTACCGTCTCCGGCGCAGCGAAGTTGACCATGTCGAGCGCGCCAACCGAACCGATGTACGGCATCCGCGTGCGAATGACCGCGCTAAAACGATCCTCGTTCGCGGGAAACACGCCACCCATCAGGAGATCGCACACCTCGGTTGTGCTGATGTCGATGACGCCGACGAGCTTGCCGGCATCGACGAGGGCTTCCATCGCCTGTCCGCCGATCCCTGTCGCGTGGAACACGAGACAGTCATGGGTCGAGCCGAGCTGCTTGGCGACCTGCTGCACGCAGGGCGTCGTGACGCCAAACATGGTGAGGCCGATTGCCGGCTTCGACGCCGGTCGCGGCTTGGCGGTCTGGCGCGCGGCAACCATGCCGATCATCGCTTGCGCGGCGTTGCCGAGCACTTCTTCGGTAATCGCATTGAGGCCCTGCACATCCGCGACCGACGGCAACAGCATGATGTCGGACGCGCCGACATATTTGCTGACCTCGCCGGATGCGACGGACGAGACGATGAGCTTGGGGATGCCGACTGGAAGCGTTCGCATCGCCGGCGCCACGATCGCCGTGCCACCCGATCCGCCCGCAGAAATAACCCCGGCAATTCCGCTCTGGCGCAGCATCCAGCGCCGGAACGCCTCCGTCATGCCGGCAACCGACTGGCCACGGTCGCCGGTGAAGACGCCGGCGGCGCCGCGCGGATGGAAGGCCGCGATCTGATGGGCAGGAATTTCCGCGCCGGAATGACCGCCGGACGTCGAGAGATCGACCATCCGCACCGGCACACCCGCCGCCCGGATCAAGTCGCGCATGTAGCGCAGCTCATCGCCCTTGGTGTCGAGTGTTCCGGCGACCAGCACCACCGGACGTCCTGCACCAGCGAGCGGCCGGATCTCGACGCTGGTTGCTGCGCCAGCGACTGGACGTGTCGTCACGACCCGGGCGAGCATTTCAAGGCGCGCGACTGGAACCGGCTGCGACCACCGCGTCGGTATCACAGGATTCGAGTTGTAGATCTTGAGGGCGACAGGCCCCGCACTCCCGCCAGCAGCGGGCGCCGCTGTCGACGCGATGGCCGCTGCTCCCACATCCTCGTGCCCGTGTCGGCCCACACCCAGCAGGCGTTGCTGCAATTCGCGATCACCCGACAGCCCGATCGACGGCAGGATACGGTTTATGCGGCCGTTGACCATGATCGCGACATTGTCGGCGACGGCGCATGCGACGCCGATGTTCTGCTCGATGACGAGGACGTCCATGTCGTCCTCCTCGCCCAGTCTCTGCAACATCTCCTCGACCTGCGCGACGATCACCGGTGCCAATCCCTCGGTCGGCTCGTCCATCACCAGCAGTCGCGGGTTCGCCAACAGCGCCCGCGAAATCGCCAGCATCTGCTGTTCGCCACCGGAGAGTTGCGCGCCACCATTGGACTTGCGCTCGGCGAGGCGCGGGAACGTCGCGTAGACGCGATCGATCGTCCACGGGCCTTTGCGCCGCCCATCGACGAGCCTCAGATGCTCATCGACCGTCAACGAGCGCCACAGCCGTCGGCCCTGCGGCACATACCCGACGCCGAGCTGGGCGATGTCGGCCGACGCGAGACCGACGAGATTCTGGCCGGCGAAATTGATCGAGCCGGACGCGACCGGCACCAGGCCCATGATGGCCTTACACAGCGTCGTCTTGCCCATCCCGTTGCGCCCGACGACGGAAAGCACGCCACCTTTGAGGTTCAGGTCGACGCCTTGCAGCGCATGAGAGGCGCCGTAATAGACATTGAGTGCGCGGATCTCGAGGGTCGGCGTGCGGCTGCGATCAGCCATGACCACCTCCGAGATAAAGCTCCTGCACTTCCGCGTCGTTCTCGATCTCCTCGGGCGTCCCCTCTTTGAAGACGCGGCCGTTGTGCAGCATCGTCACGCTCTCGGCGACACGGAGAGCGACATCCATGTCGTGCTCGATGATGATGTAGCCGATGTGGTCCGGTAGCCCCGACAGGATCGCCACGAGTTCGGCGCGCTCGGTTGGCGACAGTCCCGCCGCCGGCTCGTCAAACAGGATGAAGCGCGGTGCGCCCGCCAGCGCCAATGCAATTTCGAGCTGGCGCTGCTGCCCGTAGGACAACGATCCAACCGGCGTGTCGCGCACGTGCGTCAAATGAACGGCTTCGATCAGTTCGCCGGCGCGGGCAACGATGGGATCGCTCGGGCGGGGCCGCAGCAGCGAGAAGCGTCCACGCGATACGCCGAGGCACGCAAGGTAGACGTTGTCGGTCACCGACATGCCGCCGAACAGAAGCGAAATCTGGTAAGTGCGACGCAGGCCACGCCGAATGCGCTCGTGAGCGGGAAAATTGGTGAGGTCTTCGCCAAACAGTCGGATCGTGCCGGACGTCGGCAGAAAATCGCCGGTCACGCAGTTGAACAGCGTCGTCTTGCCGGCGCCATTGGAGCCGAGCACCGCGCGTCGCTCGCCCGGCCGCACCGAGAGCGTCACGTCGGAGATCGCCGCCAGCGCGCCGAACAGCTTCGTGACGCCGCGCAACTCAAGCGCATTGCCGGTGCTGACCGATCCAAGCCTTTCGGCGGCGGTGCGATCCGCGTTCGCCGCGTTATTGGTGCGTGCCTCCGCCATGGTCAGCGCCCCCCACCGAGCAGGGGATCTCGGTTCTCGTCGCGACGCGCTTTGTATTTTTCCCAAAGGCCGAGGACGCCATCTGGAGAGAAGAACACGACTGCGAGGAAGCCTAACCCGATGACCAACTTGAAGCGCTCTCCGGACATGCCGAATGCGTGCAGGATATCCGACGAGAATACGCTGAGGACCGTATAGATGATCGCGCCGATGAACGGGCCGATCGGGCGCCGAAGGCCGCCAACCACGGCGATCACCAGAATGTCGATGACTTGTGGAATGCCGGCGGTACCCGGCACCACCTGCGCATTTTGCCAGACGAGCAGGATTCCGCCGACGGCGGCGATCACGCTCGCGAACGCATATGCCGCGATGCGATGGGCAGTGACGGAGAAACCGAGGGCGCTCATGCGCCGGGGATTGTCGCGCACGCCCTGCAGCGCTAATCCAAATGGCGTGCGCGCCATCCACACGACCGCCCCATATGATAGCGCCGCACAGCCGAGTGTCAGATAGTAGAACGGTACCGATTGGCGCCAGTCGATGCCGAACAGGCGCGGCGGGATGACGTTGTTGAAGCCAGTGTAGCCGTTGAAGATCCCGTAGTTCTGGCGGGTGAAGTAGAAGAACGCCGCCGCGATCGCGAGCGTGATCATGATCGTGTAGATGCCCTCGGTGCGAACCGCGAGGGTGCCGACCAGCGTCCCAAACAATGTCGCGATCAGGATCGCGATCGGAATGTGCAACCACCATGGCCAGCCGAGACTGATGTCCGTCACGCCGCTGGTGCCGAGGATCGCGACGACATAGCCCGCGAGCGCGCCGACCGTCATCTGGATGAGGCTCACCATGCCGCCATAGCCGGCCAGCACCATGAGCGACAGCGCGATCATCCCGAGGATGAAACTCCAACCGAAGATCTGGTACAGCACGAAATTGCTGGCGAATGCCGGCATCACCAGCAGGACCAGGCCGATTACCCAAACCGGCGGCGGTATGCGCTCCAGCAGGATCAGCTTTCCAGGTGCGGTGGTGGGCATGACATCGGCCATGTCAGCGCTGCGCCCCCAGTAGGCCCTGCGGGCGGAAGGCCAAGACGACCGCCATGATCAGGAACGTGAAGACGACAGAATACGTGGGCGCGTAGACAAGGCCAATCTGCTCGGCGAGGCCGATGATGACGGCGCCGAGTGCCGCGCCCGGGATCGAGCCCATCCCACCGACGATGACGACAACGAGCGACGCCAGCAGGAAGCGCGTGTCTTCGCCCGGAGACAGCGACTGAAACGTGCCGCCGATGATGCCGGCCATGCCGGCCATCCCCGCGCCAAAGGCGAACACCGCGAGAAACACGTATTGGATCTTGACGCCCGACGCCGCGAGGATGTCGCGATCGTCGACGCCGGCACGGATCAGCATGCCAAGACGCGAGCGGTTGAGCACAAACCACATCGCGAAGCCGATCACGATCGCGGCGGCCAAAATCGCGATCCGCACCTGCGGATACGACAGGTACACCGCTTCCCCGTTCGACCGAAGGGAACTGATGAGCGGCAGCGTCATCGGGCCACTCAGCCAGCTTGGCGAGAGCACCTGATAACTCTGGCCGCCCCAGTACCAAAGCATCAGGTCGGCCAGCACGATCGAAATGCCGATCGTGACCAGCGTCTGGCGCAGTTCCTCTCCCTCCATGCGGCGGAACACCTGATGCTGCAGCAGCAGGCCGAGCGCGCCGACGACGATGAATACGACGGGAAATGCGAGGAGCCAGTAGCCCGTGACCTCGACGACGCCATACCCGATGTAACCGCCGAGCAAATAGAGTGAGCCGTGCGCGAGGTTGACGTTGCGCATCAGTCCGAACACCAACGTGAAGCCGGACGCGACAAGAAAATAAAGTGCACCGAGCGTGATGCCGGACAGGATCGCATTCAGAAAGACCCGCTTGCGCCCCATTGCTTGCTCGAGCCCGGGCGGCCACGGCGCAAGGATCAGCCAAGCGAAACCGACGACCAGCACAACGACAATGAGCGTCCAGATCGGATGGCGCGTACTCAGGTTCTGCAAAGTGCCCATGCTGCCACCAGTGGAAATATGCCGTGAGGCGTCATTGCTAGAACGCGCTGCGCCGTCATGCCGTCTGCACCGAAAGCGGTTAGGCGCGCTCGCGCACATCCCGCGGATCGAGGCAAACCGGCACGCATCCGAGGTGGAAACAGCGTCAGCGCCAGCGGGCGTAACCCCGCATCGCGAACGCACCACGGAATGCGACATGCGTTCCGACAGACTAGCGACATTCGGTCGAATTCGTCATATCCGACAGTCTAATGCTTTCATCGACTGGGACGTGTGCGAACCCAACTTATGGTTCATTACGAGTAGGCGATCTGTGCGCTGCGTCGGTAGGCACTGGGCGGGACGACGCCGTTAGCGATGAAGAAGCGCGAGAAGCTCGCCTGACTCGAAAAGCCCAGATCGAGCCCGATCGATGCCACGGCCTCGGTGGTGGCGGTCAGCCGTTCAATCGCCCGCTCCATCCGCAGTGAATTCAGGTAAATGTTCGGCGTCACACCGACCTGCTGGCGAAAGAGCTTGTAGAAATGGGGACGCGACAGCCCCGCTTCCCGGGCAATCCTATCGAGGTCGACCGGTTCACACACACGCTGCTCGAGAAGCTGCACGGCCTTGCGCAGCCGGAAATCATGCACGCTCGCAAAGCGCTCGCCGGGAGCGCTCCCGCGCCAGGATTGGTCGAAGCAGTAATTCGTCAGACTCAGCAGCCAGCCATTGATCGCAGAGTCATCCTGGTCGCGATCGAGTACCGCGCCCACATCGATGAGGCGCGCAAGTGCGTCCGATACCGGAATGGACGCGCGGCCGAACCGCAGCGCGAACATGCGACTGCCGATCGCCCGCCAGAACCAGGTCGGCCGAATGTAGAGAACCAGCAACAGCGTGTGACTGCCTGGGACGGGTTGGCTGTAGTAGTGGGTCTGCCACGGGTTGACGGCGACCGCTTGGCCTGGGCCTAGCGGAATGGCACATCCATCGACAAAGACTTCGCCAGGGCTGCCATGGACGTGGAACAGCAGGTGTCCTTCGCGATGTGCGTGCGACACCATCGTGCGGTCCATGGAATAAAGGCAGACGCGCCCGAACGCGCCATGGAGCACGGCAACAGCTTCACTCATCGTCCTCCCATCGGCATTCTTTTGGTGTTGTTTGGCTGCGACTATATTGGATTGTACCTGCGTGGCAAGTGGTCGCAGTCGCGCCGCGCGAAATGTGCTTAATGCACAGCTTCTGACGGTCGGCCAGCATCTCGACCCATAATGAAAAGGCCCCGGGACAGAACCAGTCGGTTCCATCCCGAGGCGCATTTGAGGGAGGCCGCAAAGGGTCTCCGCCGTCGTCGCGAGAGGCGATCGACAGCTACTTGCCGCCGAGCGCCTTGCAGTCCGGCGTCGTGCGCGAGGGCAGCCCCATGGCACGGAACGCATCCGCCGTCATGCCGAGCGTCTGGGTCACGTTGTCGACACGGCCGACCATCTTGTTGGTCAGCGTTCCATCGCCCTTGTCGCTCACTTCGGTGATGAACACCGAACCGGACGCCTGACGGTTCTCGTTCAGCGTGACGACACCCAACGGCGTCTGCAGCTTCAGCTTCGACAACGCAGCGTGGAACTTCTTCTGTCCGTCGCTGAGGTCGCCCTTGACCTCGTTCAAAGCGGAGATCATCGCCAGCGTCGCTACGTGATAGCCAACGCCAAACAGTGACGGAATTGGGAACCGCTTATCGGCAGGGAAGGCGTCCTGATATTCCTTGACGTAGCTCTGCCATTCCGGCGCCGGGTTGTCGGCAGCGAACGGGCCCGATGTCGGAGTACCGATGAGGGCATCCTTGGCTTTGCCCTTGGAACTCAGCACGGTCGAGTCGGCCATGATGGTGCCGCCGATCAGGTTGGCCTTGCCGCCAGCCTGCTGGTATTGGTTGAGGAAGTTGATCGAATCCGTGCCGCCCATGCCGAGATAGATCGCATCGACATTGTCCGGCAACTTGGCGATCACGCCGGCAAAATCGGACGATCCAAGTGGCACCCAGAGGCGCTCCGCGATTTCACCGCCCGCCTTGCAGAAGTCGACGGCGAAGCCGAGGAAGTTGGTGTAGCCGAACGAATAGTCCGCCGACACGGTCGCGACGCGCTTCCAGCCCTTCTTGTTGACGACGTAGGCACCGAGGCCAGAGCCCCACTGCGAGCCGTCCAGGTTGAAGCGGAAGAAGTTCGGTGATGGGTTGACCCAGGTCGTTTCCAGCGCGCCGGAAATGCCGTTGATCACGGTCTTGTCCGGCACCGTCTTGGAGTAGTCGCGCATGGCGATACCCTCCGAGCCGGAAAGCGGCCCGAGGATGATATCGACCTTGTCCTGCTCGATGAGCTTGCGCGCCTGCCGCGTCGTTGTTGCCGGCGTCGTGTCAGTTGCCGCGACGACGGTTTCGATCTTCTTGCCACCGGCCATGTAGCCGACCTTCTTGAGCGCCAGTTCGACGTTGCGAACGCCGTCCGCGCCGCCGGCCGCGAAGGTTCCCTCGAGGGCAACCAGGATGCCGACCTTGATCGTGTCTTGCGCCACTGCCGCGCCGGGCAGCATCAATGCCAGGGCAGCAGTCGCCCCGATGAATCGTTTCATGCCGAATCCTCCCAAGGATTTCTGAATTTCCGTGGCTCGTTCGACCACCGTTTTCCGCCCGTCAGTTAGCCTGACGCGACGGCTCAATCATTGTAGCCGATTACCCATTCCACCGAGCAACTACATCACACTAGAGCGAGACCACCACCCGCCTCGATATCCGTGGGTCTGCTTTTTCGCTGTCCGATCAGCTACGCGTCCTGGCGAAATGCCAGTGTGGCCGCGCCGACACGGCCCCGAGAGCACAAACACAATTTTACTTATTCGCACGCTACTACCGTAGCTTGCTCGTGTAACCTCATTTCGCATATCAACTTTGATTGCCGCAGCGTTTCTCCGACGCAAGTACATCTTATTGACGGAGCCGGTCATGCGCTCACCGCGGTCACTGCGCAAAAATGATCGTGGCGCGACTATGCTCGAATTTTCGCTGGTCGCGTTCCCGATCCTTATGCTCCTGATGGGCACATTCGAGATGGGCTTCATCTATTGGGGCACCAAGGAGCTCGAGAACGCTACGGGAACCGGCGCCCGTTTCGTGCGCATCGGTCAGGCGCAGCAGGACAACTGGTCGTCGAGCGACCTCAAAGCCGAGATCTGCCGACGAACCTCCATCCTTTACGATTGCCCGACCAGACTGCGCATTGACGTCGTGAGTGCAGCGAGCTTTGCGGCCTTCGCCCCAGTTGAGCCCCTAGACGACTCCGGCAATCTGAAGAGCGATGCCAGTTTCAGCTTCTCGCCCGGAGGCCGCAACGACGTGGTGCTCGTGCGAACCTTTTATCCGTGGACCCGGCTGTGGGGCAGCCGCCACCTTTTGCGTGCGGCGGCGCCGGTTCGCAATGAACCGTTCTGAGTACGAGCGAGGATGCGAATGACCGGATGGTTGAGCAGGCGATCGATATTAGCGGGCCGACGATGGCGCCGGTTCTCGCGCTTCCGTGCGGATCAGCGCGGTCACGCCCTTCTCGAAGCCGCACTTCTCTTCACATTCTTGCCGTTTCTATTTCTGGGCGTCTCGGAGTTTTCCGAGGCGGACATGGTCCTGCGGCGCCTGGACGAGGCCACTGGCAAGAGTGCCGACCTCATCGCGCGGGTGGATAGTGTGTCGCCGGGAGAACTCGACGCGCTTAAAGACAACGTGATCAACGAGCTCATGAGGCCGTTTCCGACCGCGGCCTTCAACGTCACGTTGACCAGCGTCGTGACGGACCGGGACGGCCGCTCGACTGTCGCTTGGAGCCATTCGCGTGGCGGCTCGAGCGCGGCGCGCGCTGTCGGATCGGCGGTGGTCCTTCCGGCAGGACTCGCCGAACCCTCAACCAGCGTCATCATGGCGGAGAGCGCGACCCGTTTCGCGTCAACCTTCGGCACAATGATTGTAGGCCCTCGCACAATGACTGGCGCGTCGTATTCGGCTCCGAGACGCGGCGGTCAGGTCGCCATGCGGCCTTAGCACGCGCGCCTCATACGCGAGCCCCACCGCTGCCACATTTTCGCTTCGCCCCGTCCTCCGATGCTGAATCAACCTCCGGCCATAATAATCTGAATATACTGATGAATTTTAGACACACCATGGCGTGACCAATAATTGACAGCATCCAAGCCCTATAATCTATTGATATAGCCAATCATTTTAATGTCGTACGCGTCCTGTCCATCGCGCGCTCGAGGACAAAACACCACGTTTCGCGCGCTCTTTCCCGCCATTGACGACCGATACAACCCTGGTTCAGCATCCGAGAGCCTCGACACTCTGTGGACAATCTGTGGACAAGTTTTTGACAAGATTGCGAGCGGGGCACGGGGAATTGGCTGGATGGGGGAACGGAATTGCACCGCCCTCCGGGGCAAACCGCCCGGGACGCCGCCGTTGGGCAGCCCCCGGACATTGAACCCGCCGGCGCGATCTTTGTCATACGGAGTTGTCGAAATGGTCTCGCGTCTTAACAGTGAACTCGCCCGGCTCGCTCGCGACGAACGGGGTGCTTCCCTTTTGGAATACACGATCCTCCTCGCCCTCATCACTGCTGGCGCCGTCGCCTCGGTGACCAGTGTCGGCACCTGGGTGGGAACCAAGTGGACCGAACTCAGGACGGCCCTCGGCATCACCTGAGACGAGCATTCCGGCACGGACTCCGCGTCGACGGGGTCCGTGCCGCACGACCAACCGTTCTTTTTGATGTTTCGTTTATTTTGAGGGGGCGAACGTGCGCTCAAGCACAGTGCTCATGCTCGGCGGCGCCACCATTTGCGCCCTGATCGCGACAAGCCTCACGGCCAGCCTTTTGAACACCGATCGTCCCAAGCCGGCGCCGGTTGCAGCACCGATTGCCCCGCCCGCGCCTGAGATCCGAAAGATCGTTGTCGCGGCGCGTCCATTGCCTTTCGGGACGCTGCTGACGTCCGATTCCTTGAAGGAGATTCCCTGGCCGAACGACCTCGACCTGCCAGGCACATTCACGGCCGCAGCCAAGCTCGCCCTCGAGCAGCGGACCGTGTTGTCTGCGATCGGCGAGAATGAGCCGATCCTTCAATCGCGCCTGAGCGCTCCTGGACA
>LNEA01000332.1 GCA_001464855.1 Rhizobiales bacterium Ga0077530 | reverse complement strand
CGCTCGTCGAGAAGGAGGTTCCGGGCGCCGTGACGCACGACGCGCCGATGTTGCGCGGCCGCATTGTCGCGGTGGGTGGCCGGACGGCGGAGCAGGTGCGCGCGAGGTCCGAAGGGCAGTGGGTGCTCAACGGTGATCGCGGCCTCAGCTACGCCGATGAGGTCCCCGACGGCTCGACCGTCGTTGCCGGTTCGTGGTGGCAGAAGGACTATGCGGGCGAGCCACTGGTCTCGTTCGAAGCGGAGATCGCCAAGGCCCTCGGCGTTGGTATTGGCGACACCGTGACCGTCAACGTGCTCGGCCGCAATGTGACGGCGCGGATCGCCAACCTGCGGGAGGTCCGGTGGGAGAGTCTCGCCATCAATTTCGTGATGGTGTTCTCGCCGAACACGCTACGCGGGGCACCGCACAATGTGCTCGCCACGATCAGCCTCGACCCGGCGACGCCGCTCGCCCGCGAAGCCGATCTCGCGCGTGCCATCGGCAAGGCGTACCCGGCTTCCACCGCGATCCGGGTCAAGGACGCGATCAACTCCTTCAACGCCCTGTTCCGCCGCATTATCACCGCTGTCCGCGCCGCCGGCGGCGTGACGCTGCTCGCTGGTGCGTTAGTGCTCGCTGGCGCCCTCGCGGCGGCTCAGAGGCGCCGGCTGCAGACGGCGGTCATATTGAAGGCGCTCGGCGCGACGCGCGCTCGCATTCTTTCAGCACACGCGACCGAGTACGCGCTCCTGGCTCTAATTGCGGCGACCCTGGCGATCCTGCTCGGCGGCTTCGCGGCTTGGTTGGTCACGACCAAGCTGATGGACCTGCCGTTTACGCTATCCGTCTCGGCGATCGCTCAGGCCATTGGCGGGGCGTTGGCCCTGGTCGCGCTCGTCGGCGGGTTCGGCACTTGGCGCGTCCTGCGCGCCCCGGCCGTGCCGTATTTGCGTTCGGAATGAAGGTTTAAGCTAGGTTTGGGCTCGGTCCGTGCAGAATAACGACAACATGAATAGGAATTAACATCGTTGCCTATTGAACTCGCTTGAAAGTGTCGCATCGAGAGCACATATTTGTCGTGTAATCCGGCTGAAGACACTTAGTGCCGCCTACAGGATCAAAGGGAAACATAACACATGGCTGAACTCGACAAGCGTTACGGGCGATTTGGCGTCGCGACGCGCGCCGAGCCTGGCGTAATGGATGCTGGCCTGCGCAGCTATATGCTGGGCGTGTACAATTACATGGCGGCAGGCATCGTCCTGACCGGCATTGTTGCATTCGTCATGTTCTCGATGTTGACGACCAACGATCCGTCCCTCGCCGCGGCAAAGCTGCGCAATGGCGTGCTGCTCACGGAAGCCGGTAAGGCTGTTTACGCCTCGCCACTGATGTGGGTGATCGTCCTCGCACCGCTGGCCTTCGTGCTTCTGCTGTCGTTCCGCGTCTATAAGATGAGCGTCGGCGCGACCCAGCTCGCATTCTGGGCGTTCGCGGCCGTGATGGGCGCGTCTCTGTCGACCATCTTCCTGCGCTATACCGGCCAGTCGATCACACAGATCTTCTTCGTGACGGCGGCCATGTTCGCGGCGCTGAGCCTCTACGGCTACACGACGAAGAAGGACCTCTCGGGCTGGGGCACGTTCCTGTTCATGGGCGTGATCGGTCTGGTCCTCGCGTCGCTGGTTAACATCTGGCTCGCGTCGCCGGCGCTAACCTTCGCGATCTCAGCGATCTGCGTTCTCGTATTCGCCGGCCTCACCGCCTACGACACGCAGCAGATCAAGGACCAGTACTACGAGATCTCGGGTGACGCAGCGATGCTCGCCAAGGGCTCGGTAATGGGCGCGCTGAACCTGTACCTGGATTTCATCAACATGTTCCAGGGCATGCTGGCGTTGTTCGGCAATCGCGAGTGACGAAATCGGCTGGCTGACGGAACGCCGTCGGCTGGACTGAGTGAGTAAAGCAGGGGCTCCACCGCAGGGTGGGGCCCTTGTTGCGTTTCGGATGGCGTTTCCGCGTTGCCCGAGAATTAAGCACGACGCCGTCTTGCGTGCGGGTAAGCCGTGGGATACGCGGATCGGCCGGCCATCACGATCTTCCGCCGCAGGTCCCCGCAATGACAGCCACGTCTACGGTCACTGTTCGCCCCGTCCGCGATATGGACATTCCCGCCATCACCAAGATCTATGCGCACGCCGTCCTCCACGGCGTCGCGAGCTTCGAGGTTGACCCGCCGGATGAAGCGGAGATGACGAGGCGAATGCGCGCGGTCGTCGACGCTGGCTTTCCCTATCTGGTGGCGGAGAAGGACGGCCGCGTGCTCGGCTATGCCTATGCAGGCCTCTACCGGACGCGGCCTGCCTACCGCAACAGCATCGAGAATTCCGTCTATCTGGGACCGGATGCGCACCGTCTCGG
>LNEA01000331.1 GCA_001464855.1 Rhizobiales bacterium Ga0077530 | reverse complement strand
GGCACGCGCGAACCCAACGCATCGCCGGCTGGCCCGGTGACTTTCACTCCCCCACCCGCTCAATCAGCACCGCCGTCAGCGCCGCCCGCCACTCGACCCGCATGGATGGATGCGCTGACCGAACGCGACAAGGAGCGCATCGAAGACATTGTCGAGAGCCGATCCAAGGGCCGCGAACGAGCCGAGCGCGACAGCGGAAATCGCGTCGCGAGAGCGGCCGCGGCCCTCCTCGACCTCGATGCCATTCCTCTGGTCGAAAAGCAGCTTCTCGGCACCTGGCAATGCCGGACCTATGGACTGGGCGGCACGCTTTATCCCAACCGCGGCGCAGACGTCTCCGGGCCGTTCCAGTGCCGCGTCGAGCGCGACCGGCAGGGTCTCGTCCTGCGCAAGCTGACGGGATCGGTCACGTGGCTCGCGCGGCTGACGCCGATCACTGCGCAGTCGCTGCTCTACTATGGAACTTATGCCGCGCGCAGCGACAAGAACGCCATCTATCCCAACGGTGACGCCTACAATCATCAGGTCGGCATCCTCCAGCAACTCGATCGCCAGCGCTTCCGCATCGAAATGCCGAGGCCGACCCATAGCGCCACGTCAGACCATGACGTCGTGGAGCTGTTCCGGGAACGTCGGCGGTGCGGTGGCGGCCGGCCGCCTGGGGTTGCCGCGTGCGCATGAACGCTTCGGCGTCGGCCGGCGAGAAGCGGTAGTGCCCAGTGATCCGATCGACGAACAGCGCGTCCTCGTGCTGCGGACCCCACCCGCGATTGTGCACGATCAGCGGCCGCCCGGACGGCGCCAGTTGATCGGAGACGACGGCGATGTGGTACTGCGATACGCGCCCCTGCGGCCGCTGATACGTGACGATATCGCCGGCCAGATAATCCTCGGGGAAGTCGGAAATCTCGACGCTGGTGCCGTAGCGCTCGAGGAAGCGGCGTACGACTTCGACGCGGCGATGATCGATGCTCGGATCGCCGCGGCCGAGGCGCGAGGTGTGGATCAGCTCCTGAAAATCGATGCCGAACGCCCGATAGGCGTGTCGCCACCGGGATAGGCGAGCGTGACATAGCGCGGGTTGTAGATGACAAACTCGTCGAGTTGCGCGCGGGCGGCGGCGGCGAGTGCCCGTCCGAAATGGGCGGGATGCTGGGACGAGACGTCGATATCGCCGCGGGGGGCGGCCGAAAAGACGCTCTGTTGCGGCAGACAGATCGGCAGTGGCGCGGTCGCGATGTCGGCGCGGCCGGTGACTGACGCGATTGCTACGACAGGCTCAGGCGGCACAATCGGCGCGATCGCCGCGCGCGAGCGGGCATCTGGCGCGACCGGCATGTCTTCCAGCGCCAAGTCGCCATGCCACGGCATAGGTAGCGGTTCAGCGTCCGTCGCCGCCATATGACTGCGCGTATCGAGCGCCACCGGCATCGCTTCGAGGGTGAGATCGCCGTGCCACGGGACGAAAACCTCGGGCGATTCGCGAACCGACACTTCTGGTGTTGGAAGCGGAACCTGCACTGCCCTTCGAGGCGCGCGCTCATTCAAGGCGAGCAGCACCAGGATACCTAGCGGTACCAGAAGGATCGCGAGCGCCGTCCAGTCGACGCGACCGCGCGTCGGTCCGACTGCCGCCGCGGGAGTTGTCTCGGCACCTGCGGCTGTCGCTCGGCGCGACCACGCGCTTTTTTATTTCGCGGCTGAGCCTTGCGGCGCGCCTCGCGCTTCTTCAAACCTCGTGCCCCCCGGCCAAATTCCAGACGGCATCCGGCGCCGCCGCATTATGCTGAATTGGAAATTATCCACACCGGCGACCGCAATACAAGCCGGAGAGCCCCTGCGGGACGGCAAGGCCTCCGCAAATCCTCAACAGCAGCGGGATGTTACCCATCGTAACCGCGCGCGGGCATTGCGCTTGACGCGCTCGCGGAACACGGCAAACGTCCGATCCACTGCTTCATCCCGCCAGAAACCATGGAATGCCCGCCTCATGTCCGGTGCCCTCGTCAACCTCATGCGTCTCGCGCGCGCCGGGCTCGTCCTGGCGCAGCATGGCGTGCGGTTCGTGCCGAAGGGAATTCCGGTCCCATGGCCGCTACGCCTGGCGCGAGTACTGACGTGGCCGATACGGGCACTCGCCATGCCGTTCCGGCGCGGCGAAAGTGCCGATGCCCGCGTCAGTAGCGCGCTGACCCGGCTCGGGCCGAGCTACGTCAAACTCGGCCAGTTCCTCGCAACCCGCGCCGATGTCATCGGTCCCGAACTTGCCCGCGACCTTTCACGGCTCCAGGACCGCATGGCGCCCTTCCCGATGGCCGAGGCGCGCGCAGCGATCGAAGCGGCGCTCGGCGGCCGGCTCGAGGATCATTTCGTCGAGTTCGGCCCTCCCGTTGCCGCGGCCTCGATCGCGCAGGTGCACAAGGCCGTCGTGATCGAGGATGGCGTCCGCCGCACGGTCGCGGTGAAAGTGCTGCGCCCCAATGTCGAACGGCGCTTCAAGCGCGACCTCGACAGCTACTTCTTCGCCGCCCGCATGATCGAGCGGTTTCACGCGCCGACACGGCGCCTCAAGCCCGTCGCCGTCGTCGAGACACTCGCGCGCACGACCGAGATCGAGATGGACCTTCGGCTCGAAGCGGCCGCGATCTCGGAGATGGCGGAGAACATCAAGGGCGATGCCGGTTTTCGCGTGCCGGTCGTCGACTGGAAGCGCACGGCGAAGCGCGTGCTCACCATGGAATGGATCGACGGCGTGCCGATCGCCGATCGGGAGCGTATCCAGGCAGCAGGCCACGATCCGCGCGCGCTGGGTCTGACGGTGCTCCAGTCGTTCCTGCGCCACGCCATGCGCGACGGCTTCTTCCACGCTGACATGCACCAGGGCAATCTGCTCGTCGACGCCGAGGGGCGCGTCGTTGCGGTCGACTTCGGCATCATGGGCCGGCTCGGCCCCAAGGAACGCCGCTTCCTCGCCGAAATCCTGCACGGCATCATCACACGCGACTATCGCCGCGCCGCTGAGGTGCATTTCTGGGCCGGCTATGTGCCGCCGCATCATCCTGTCGAAGTATTTGCGCAAGCGCTGCGCGCGATCGGCGAGCCGATCCAGGGCCGCCCCGCTGGCGAGATTTCCATGGCCGATCTGCTCGGCCAACTCTTCGCCTACACCGAGGTCTTCGACATGGAGACCCGGCCCGAGCTGATCAACTTGCAGAAGACCATGGTGGTGGTTGAAGGAGTCGCGCGCGGTCTCGATCCGGCGCTCGACATCTGGACCGCCGCCGAACCGATCGCGCGCGAGTGGGTCGAGCGCAATCTCGGCCCGGCCGGCGCACTGAAGGATGCGCGCGAAGGCGCCTCCGAGATCGGGCGCATCCTCGGGGACGTGCCGACTCTACTCGGGCAGGCGGAGCGGACATTTACGGCGCTCGCCGAGGCCGCACGCACGGGCGTACGTCTCGATGACAGCACGATCGAACGGATGGCGGTAGCGGACGCGCGGCAGAGACGATCGAGCCGCATTGCGCTCTGGATCGGGGCTCTGGCGCTGGTCGCGATCGCACTCGGATTCTGGCGCGGCTAAGCGGGCGCGAGGAGGGACGATATGGCTTTGGATCGGGCTGAAGCGACGCGGCTCGTGTCAGCGTTCTACCGAGGTATCCTGCGTCGGGAGCCAGATGCCGAGGGATTGAACCACTATGTCACAGCATTGATGCGGGGAAAGTCCGCAACCGCTGTCGCCGAGACTTTCATCGCAAGCGAAGAGTTTAAAAATCACGGCGCGACCAAACTATTCGCGCCTCCGGGTCATTTCTACTCACCCATCGTTGACGTCGACGAGGCGCGTGCGCATCTCGCGCGGATGGACCAAGCGCCGGCGCAGATACCAGGCATCACCATAGATAAAGCCGCGATGCTAAAGGAGTGGCACGCCTTGCTTCCCTACCTCGCCACGATACTCTTCCCAGAGAAGGAAACGACGTCCACGAGATATGCCTTCGACAATCCCTCCTACTCGTGGGGAGACGGCAGCGTTCTGCACGCCATGCTTCGGCGGTACAAACCGCGTCGGCTGATCGAGGTCGGCAGCGGGTGGTCATCCGCTTGCGCCATCGACACCATCGAGCAGTTCCTCGATGGAAAATGCGACGTCACATTCATCGAGCCCTACCCACGCCTCCTGCGTGAGTTGCTCGGAAAGACACTTGTTCCAACGCGCATCCTCGAAATGCCCGTTCAGAACGTGCCGCTGACGACATTCGACTCGCTCGAGGCGGGAGATTTTCTTTTCATCGACTCGACGCACATTCTGCGCACCGGCAGCGACGTCTGCTGCGAGTTGTTCGACATCCTTCCGCGCGTGTCGCCCGGCGTCTTCGTCCATATTCACGACATGTTCTGGCCATTCGAGTATCCGACCGACTGGATACTCGAAGACAATCGCTCATGGAATGAGCTCTACGCGGTCCGTGCGTTTCTGACCGACAACGCCCATTGGCGGATCGCCTTCTTCAATAACTATTTTGCCAAGGTGGCCGCCTCCGAGATCGAAGCGACCTATCCTCAATTCTTGAAGAATGCCGGCGGGGCGCTGTGGCTGGAGCGCTGCTGAGTTCACTCCGGGTGGCAGTTTTGTCGCCGGCTCCAATCCCCATCAGCGCCGACCGGCAGCTCTCTTCCACACGGCCTTGTGCCAGCGGCAGGTCGGTGTCATCGTCCCGTCTCACCCAGCAAGGACAGGCTCCGGTCTCGACCCGACTTACTACAGCAGCGGCGCAACGCGTTTCTGCAGCGACCGGCGACAAAAAAAGACTATGGCGGAGACGACCCAACAGCACGCGGCCGACGCGCCCATGAGCGCGACGCGGCGCGTCCTGATCCTTGTCTCCGCAATGCTGTCCGTCGCGCTCTATTTCAGCTCGATCCTGGTGGCATCGACCGTACTCCCGCAGATGCAGGGGAGTTTCTCCGCGACGCCGGATGAAATCTCCTGGACGATGACGTTCAACATCCTCGCCACCGCCATCGCCATGCCGATGACCGGGTGGCTGTCGGCACGGTTCGGGCGCAGCACCGTGATGATCTGGTCGACCGGGATCTTCACCCTTGCGACGGCGCTGTGCGGTTTTGCGACAACGCTCGAGACGATGATTCTATGGCGCATCGTCCAAGGCGCGGCCGGCGCGCCGTGCGTGCCGCTTGCCCAGACGATCCTGCTCGATACGTTTCCCCCGCGGCAACACCGCATGGTCCTGGGCGTCTACGGCATGGGCGTCGTGCTGGGGCCGATCATCGGGCCCGCGCTTGGCGGCTATCTCGCCGAAATCCTGAACTGGCGTTGGGCCTTCTTCCTTCTAATTCCAGTCGGCATCGCCGCAACGCTCGGGCTCGCGGCGACGCTCCCGTCCGATCACAAGCGCGGCCCGGTCCATCTGAGCTGGGTCGGCTTCATCTTGCTGTCGCTTGCGCTCGGCGGCCTGCAGCTCGCGCTGTCGCGCGGCCAGCGGCTCGACTGGTTCGAGTCCAATGAGATCCGGATCACGCTGTTCATCGCGGTCGTTGCCTTCTATCTGTTTCTCGCCCACAGCCTGACGTCGCGACGACCGTTCCTCGACCTGCGTCTGCTGCTCGACCGCAACTACAGCCTCGGCCTCGCGCTCATCGCGATCTTCGGCATGTTGAATTTTACGCCGATGGTGCTGCTGCCGCCCCTGATGCGCGTCTACATGGGATATCCCGACGTGCTCGTCGGCCAGGTGGTCGGCGCACGCGGTCTCGGCGGGCTGCTCGGATTCTTCGCGGTGATCTTTCTGTCACGGCTCGATCCGCGCGTCAGTGTCGGTATCGGTTTCGCGCTCCAACTCGTCGCCGGCATCTGGCTGATGCGGATCGACCTCAACGTGACGCCGCTCGAACTTGGCTTCAACGGCGCCGTGCAAGGGCTCTCATCGGGCATCATCGTCGTCGCGCTGACGCTCGTCACGTTTGCGAATATTCCGCGCGATCGGATGCCGGAGGCAACGGCCGTCTATCACCTTCTGCGCAACATCGGGGCGAGCCTGTTCATCTCAGTTTGCGTCGCGGAGGTGGTGCGGTCGACCGGGGTCAACTACGCGGTGCTGTCCGAACTGATCTCACCTTACAATCGCACGCTGGCGCTGCCGTGGGCGGTCGGGCCACTCGACACCTCCAGCCCAGCATCACTCGCGCGCCTCTCTGGCGAAATATCGCGCCAAGCCGCCATGATCGCGCATCTCAATGCGTTCGGTCTCTACAGCGCCGTCGCCGCCGTATCGGTGCCGCTCGTGCTCCTGCTGCGGAATTATCGCAAAGCCGCTTAGTCGCGCCTTCAGCGTTCAGCCCGCGATCTTGCCGCCACCCGTTTTGCGGATGACGAGCAGCGAGGGACGTGGCGGCATGTCCGGCTTGAAATCTGGCCAGCGCGTTGCCGGATCCTCGAACGTCGAGGAGCGGCCAAACGGCTTCCACTGGCGCACCCCGTCGGTGCCGGGATGCTGGACGGCCAGGAACAGTGTCTCGCCGTCCGGCGTAAAAGTTGGTCCACAAACTTCAGCGCCGACAGGTGCTCGGAAAAAAAGCCGTGACCGCCCACGCTCGGCGCCCTCCGTACCGACAGCATAGAGGCCGTCGGCCTTGCCTGTCTTCGACCAACTCGAGCCCTGGTCCGTCGTCACCCAGAAGCGCCCGTCCGCATCGAATGCGCAATTGTCCGGTGAACCGAACCAGCCTGCAGCCGTCGTCGCGGGGTTCCACAGCGCGCCGACTTCGGCGACTGCGGGATCGCCGCATTTCACCAGCAAATCCCAACGGAAGCGGCTTGCGGCGTGATCGCGATCCGGCGCCGTCATCTCGACGATGTGGCCAAAGGAGTTATCGGCACGCGGGTTGGCGGGATTCTCGCCGCCCGCCTTGCGCGCCGTGTTGTTCGTCAGCATCGCGTAGACCTTGCCCGAGACAGGGCTCGGCTCGACGTCCTCGGGGCGGTCCATCGGCGTCGCGTTGAGGAGATCGCCGGCGATACGCGCGTCGATCACGACATCGGCCTGCGAGTTGAACCCGTTCTCCGGTGTCAGCGGACCTTCACCAAAAACGAGCGGTAGCCAATCGAGCGTGCCGTCATCATTGAAGCGGGCGACCGACAGCGTCCCCTCGGACAAGAGGCGCATGTTGTGAGCACGATCGTCCGGTCGGTAGCGGTCGCGGCTGATGAAGCGATAGATGTACTCGAAGCGTGCGTCGTCACCCGAATAGAGGACGATGCGGCCATCGCCGTTGACGATACATTCGGCGCCTTCGTGGCTGAAGCGGCCAAGCGCGGTATGCTTGACCGGAGTCGACGTCGGATCGCTCGGATCGATTTCGTCTCGATATTGAAGCGCGGCTCGTGGCTTCCCCAACTGTACCAGTTGCTCGGGATCCGGTAGCGGTCGTAGCTTTTCGCTTCGCTGCCGCCATGACCGCGAAGGTTCGGCTTGCCGTCCGGCAGTTTCGCATCGGTCCAGAAATAGCCGTGGAAATTCTCTTCGGTGGTGAGGTAGGTGCCCCACGGTGTGTGCCCACCGGCGCAGTTGTTGAAGGTGCCGAGCGCCTTGAGGCCAGTCGGATCGGCGGCGGTCTTGAGACGGTCATGACCGGCGGCAGGACCGTCGAGGGTCATCGGCGTCGATGCCGTCAGGCGGCGATTGAACTTGCCTTCGACGACCGGATACCAGCGCCCACCGTCGCGCACAATCTCGACGATCGAGACACCGTGGGCCGCCATCTCGACCTCGACGTGGGCCTTCGTGATCCTCGAGAAATCGCCCCGCTGCTGAATATTGAGGCCAGGAAACATGACCTCCGAATTCACGTACTCGTGGTTGACGCAGAGGAGGCCGCGATCGCCGGTACCGCCGAGCGGAAAAAACGCCACGTAGTCGTTGTTGTAGCCGAAGCGGCGCGCCTGCTCCTCGCCGGTCAGCGTGCGCGGATCGAAGGGCGCCATGCCGGGGAACAGCGGGTCTCCCCACCGCAGCAGCACGTCGGCCGTATAGCCTTCGGCAATATGGTGGCGGTCATCGATGCCGGCAGCGAGTTCGGTGAACACGGCTTCGGTCGTGGATGCGATCGGCGACTGCGCTGCAGCGCGCCCCGCTCCCAACGCGGCAGCACCAAATAGCGCGGTCGCCGCGGTGACACCGAGACTGCCCTTCAACATGTCGCGACGGCTGTAGCGCCGCGCGATCACGGCCCCAATACTGCGCTCGATGTCAGGATTGTTGGGGATGTCGTCTGCCGCCTCGCAGGCTTCCGCGTTATTCGAGAAGTCGTCCTCATCGTGCTCGTGCATGGCGCCGCCCCCTGCCGTCTGGTGCCGCGCGAACCATCGGCTCGCGGGCTCACTGTATCTTGGCCGTTTATTGATTGGGGATTTGTGACAGCACGCGCACTGTCACCAACACTTGCCTTCTCGCCGCGCGATCGCGCGGCGGCAATCTACTCGATCGGCACGGCCAGGAAGCGCATTTCACCCTTGCCACTTTCGATCCGCAGCAGCACGGCCTTGCGGCCGGACTTGCGTACCTTCTCGATGCCCGCTGCGACGTCGGCCACCGACGACACTGCGTCTTGCCCGGCTTCGACAATCACATCGCCGACTTTGACACCACGCTTGGCCGCCGGACTCTGCGGATCGACTTCGGTGACCACCACACCCTTGGTCTGTCTATGGGCGCAAGACCGAGACCAATGAGATTGCCCGTTGAGGGAACATTGTCACCCGCAGGCTTCTGCGACTTGTCCTGATCCTTGTCCTTGTCCTTGTCCTCATCTTCGATCAGACGAGCGACGGTGACGCGGAGCACGCGCCGCTCACCCTTGCGTACAACCTCGATGTCCACCGTCTTTCCGATCGGCGTCTGCGATACGAGGCGCGGCAGACCGCGCGTCGAGGTGACATCGCGGCCATCGAACTTCACGACGACATCGCCGGCTTCGACGCCCGCCTTCTTGGCCGGACCATCGTCGGTCACGGACGAGATGAGGGCACCAGTGTTCTCCTTGACGCCCAATGTCTCGGCGATGTCCTCGGTGACACTCTTGATCCGGACACCGAGCCAGCCGCGCCGCGTCTCGCCGAACTGGCGAAG
>LNEA01000330.1 GCA_001464855.1 Rhizobiales bacterium Ga0077530 | reverse complement strand
AGGCAGGACGAGAGGATATTGACCATCACTGCAAGGCTGTAACCCTTGTAGCTCGAATTCTCCGGCGAGCCTCCGAGCGAGGTGAGGAAGCCGCCCTTATCCCTGGCCACCAGTGGATCATTGGACGGGCCGCCGTCACGATCCAGCACCCAACCGTCCGGCGTCGGCAGTCCCTCGTTGGCCTTGTTGCGGATGCGGCCCGCGGCGACTGTCGTCGTCGCCATGTCGAGCAGGAACGGGACGCCATCGGCGCTCGGCGCCGCGAACGACCAGGGATCCGTACCGAGCCGCGCTTGCTTGCCGAACGTCGGCGCCACCTGGATACCCGAAGCCGACGTGGTGGAAATGCCGATCAGGCCGGCGTTCGCAGCCATCAGCGTATAGAACCCAGCGGCGCCATAGTGTGCCGAGCGCCGCACCACCGCGGCCGCCATGCCGACGGTCTTGGCCTTGGCGATCACCGTCGTCATGGCGAAATGGCCGGGCACATGCCCGAGGCCGCCGCCGCCGTCTACGACCGCCGACACCGGCGTCTGCGACACGATCTCTGGCCGCGCGTCCATGCGCACGCGCCCGGAATCATCGAAATGCCGTGGCTGTCGACGCCGTGCAGGTCAGACCACGACAGCACTTCGGCGGTGATCTCGGCGTTGTCCTCGGGCATCCCCCAACCGACGAGGATGGCTTTCAACTGCGCTCGGTGGTTGGCATAAGTGGCGGGCATACGTGGTCCTCGGGCTGGCGTTGCGGCGCCCAACCTCGACGATCCTGGAAATGGTGGCAAGTGCTGGCGCTGGGCGCAGAGCAGCGCTGCGCGAACGACTATACGGCCGCCGCGATCAACTCGAACGAGCGCAGCCGCGCCTGATGATCGAAGACATCCGAAACGACCATGAGCTCGTCCGCTCCGGTTTCCGCAACCAGCGCCGCGATACCCGCGCGCACGGTCTCAGCCGAGCCGACGATCGAGCGGGCGAGCATTCGCGATGCCTGGACCTTCTCGACCGGCGTCCAATAGGTCTCGATGTCGTCGATGGGGGGCCGGCTCAGCCCGCGCGCACCGCGAAAGATGTTGGTGAAGGACATCTGCTGGGTCGTCGCCAGCCGCCGCGCCTCGCCATCGGTCGGAGCCGCTATGATGTTGACGCCGACCATCGCGTGCGGCTGAGCGAGTTGTTCCGAGGGCTTGAAGCGCTCGCGATAGAACTGGAGCGCGAGCAGAAGTTGCTCGGGCGCGAAATGCGACGCGAACGCGTAGGGCAGGCCAAATTCGGCGGCAAGTTGCGCGCCATAGGTGCTCGATCCGAGAATCCAGAGTGGCACTTCGGTCCCCGCCGCCGGCACTGCCTGAAGGCGCTGGCCCGGTTGTACCGGCGCGAAATACGCCTGCAGTTCGAGAACGTCCTGCGGGAAGTTATCGGAATTGGTGAGTGTTCGACGCAAGGCGCGGACGGTCATCTGATCCGTACCGGGCGCGCGGCCGAGCCCCAGGTCGATGCGGCCAGGAAAGAGCCGCGCCAGCGTGCCGAACTGCTCGGCAATCACGATCGGAGCGTGATTGGGCAGCATGATCCCGCCCGCGCCAACCCGGATCTGCTGAGTGCCGGCCGCGATATGGCCGACGACAACCGATGTCGCGGCGCTGGCGATGCCGGCCATGTTGTGATGCTCGGCCACCCAGAAGCGGCGGTAGCCCCATCTTTCAGCGTGAGCAGCCAGGTCGCGGGCGTTGTCGAGCGCTTGACGCGCGTCCGTGGCCTCGGTGACACGCACCAGATCCAGAATTGAAAGGCCGACCATGAAGCAATACTCCGCGGAAGACGATCTGCGCCGACATCAGCTGCCGATGAATGGCTCGACAACACCGTAAATTCCAAAAGCACAACAAACCCAGCGCCGTACATCCGCAAGCGCTCGTCGCGCGGCTCTCGATTGCGCCTTCGTAGTTCCGCGCGCGTCCTGGCCGATTTGAACTGAGCACCGTGCTGCGGGCTGCAAAGCGACCGCGGGTGTGCTATCATTCGAATTCGTTTCGCGCGAGGGGAAGACTTTGCACGTCGGCTACTTTGGTCATCGCTTGCCGCGACTGGGCTTGTGCCTTCTGCCGGCTCTGAGCTTGGCTGGGTGCGGCACTGCATCCCTGCCCAAGCTGTCGGACCTTACCGAAGGGGGTCCTCCGCCGACCATTGCAGCCGCCCCTTCGGGCAACGCAACGCCGCCGCTCTCGCAGCTTCCTCCGCCGGTGGGCGCAATCGGCAGCGCGGCCCCGCCCGGAAGCCCACCCGGTGCTGGTGCCGGCCCTGCTATAGGCGCCGAGAAACACCGATTCCGTGGCTCCCGAGAGCAGGACCTGATCGTCGGGTTCAAGGGACCGACCGTCATTCTTTTCGGCGGCGAGTTCGGCAACGAGGGAGAGCGCGTTGCCGCTTCGGCGATCAACGTGCCGATTCAGGCACGGAGCGCCGCTTCCAACGCGAGCCGCGTTCAGATCGAGACGGCCCAGGGCCCACGGTGGGTCGCCCGCTCCGAAATCACCCTCGGCGCCCTCGAGCGCGGCGTCCCAAGTCCGCGCTGAGGGCTATAGCCCCGCCAGGAACCCGCCGATGCTGTCGAAATACCCCTCCCATGACGGCGCACGGAAGCCCTGAGCCATCTCTCGCGCCTCGCACGTCACAGGATGATCGAGATCGCTCAGCGTGACGACGGCATGACGCCAGCCCGGGCCATCGAGTGGATGATGGAACACGGCCCGACCCTGTGAAATCTCCCGGAAGACCGGTATGTCGGATGCAACGACTGGCGTGCCCACTGACAACGCCTCGACGACGGGCAGGCCGTAGCCCTCGGCAAAAGACGGCATCAGCAGGCCCCGCGCGTTAGCGAGAAGACGCAACAGCCCGCGGTCACTGACGCCCGAAACCTCGATGACGTGAGGGCGCACGAGGACACTGCGGTCGAGCACGTCGAGCACCTGCTCATTCTCCCAGCCTCTGACGCCGACAATCACCAGTTTGGGCGGAGACGGGTGGGTCTCCGCGAGCCGTCGCCAGACGTTCAGAAGGAGGAGGTGATTTTTGCGTGGCTCGATGGTGCCGAGAACAACGAAATAAGGAGTGGCAGCGAGTTCGGGGTCGGTCATGGCGCGCCCAGGCATCGTCGCCATCGTCGACGGCAGCGGCACTACATGAGTGGGCACCGGGGACCGCCCGCGAGACGCATATTCTTCTGCGATGCGCTCCTTCACTGCTGTCGAGGTCGTGATGAGCGCCTTGGCGTTGTCCAAAATCGTGTCGAGGCGTCGGATGAAACGCTCGCGGTAGCCGGGGCGGAAATATTCCGGATAATCCACCGGCAGCAGATCATGCACCAGAAACACCGGCAGCACGTCCGGGCGAGCGCTCAGCCACCGAAAAAAGCGCGGCTGCTCGAAGACGTGCTGGGCGACGTTCAGATAGAGCGCCCCGCTGGGAAGAGTGTGACGGCCTGGCGACAGCCGCCAACGCATTTGAGCACACCGACGTTGCCAACCATCATCCCTCGGCGGTGAGAACCCAGCGTGCCCGCCCTCGGCCTGCAACGGTTCGTCTCCGTCGGGGCGACCGGTCAGAACGCGAATGACCCGCTAGCGCGAACGCGACGCCAGATCCACCACTTCGCCGACGACCTGCCCTGGATGAAATCGGGGCCGCCAGAACCCATAGTGAACGGCAGCGGCGCACCCCAGGCGTGCGAAATGCTGCGCATAGGCGAGGTCTACTTTGTCGATGCCCGAGGGACTAGCGACCGGCAACCTCGATACGAGGTGCGTAATATCGAATGCAATCGGGCGTGGCACAGGATCCGCCGTGTCTGAAGGAGCCGCCAGCGGCCCACACCTCTAAGCGATTGATCCGCACGCGCAGCTCAAGCGCCGAGAATTACGCTTAGTATGCGGGCGCTGCCACGCCAAGGTCGATGAACGTGACTCCATAACTTGTGGATGCGGCAGCAACATCGCTGTTAGTGAATTGGAAAGATTTCATATTTTCGCGAACTCGCGGCGTCAAAACTGTGTCGTTGCGGTCACTACGCTCTTAGAGAGCGCCCACGTGGTGTGCGGGTGTGCTGACAGTCCCCACCATACTTGTTATGGTTCACGCACTACTGGTCAGTGTTAAGAGTTGGCTGTTCGCTGTTGGTTTTTGCCGTCGTCCGAGGATCGAAAGAGTGCCGGTTTCGCCGATTGCCAAAATTGTCTGCTGTGCATTGGCAGCGGCGGCCCTAGTTGGTTGTGGCAGCGCTGGCCCGACAGGCCGCGACCTTCTCAGCGCAGCCCAGGAGAGCGATCCAGAATTCGTCCTCGTCGATCTGTCGGAACCGAGCCTCGACATTGTCGCAACGTGGCACAATCCGACTTTAAGCGCGCTTTATGGCGACTACCGGTCGCCCAAGGTGCAGCGAGTCGACATCGGCGACATGGTCCAGATCAATATCTGGGAGACCGGTGGCGGCAGCCTATTTGCCGCGTCAACCATCGAGCGTGCAAACCCCGGCTCGCGCGCCGCGCAAATACCCGAACAGGTTGTCGCACGCGACGGCACTATCAATGTGCCCTACGCCGGTCGAATTCGGGTCGCCGGCCATACCCCGATGGAGATCGAGAAGCAGATCGTCCAACGGCTGGCCGGGAAGACCGCCGATCCTCAGGCGATGGTCAACCTCACGCGGAACTTAACTCATACTGCGACGGTGACTGGTGACGTGACCACCGGCGCGCGCGTGCCGCTGAGTCCCAAGGGGGACCATCAAATCGGCAGTTCATGAGGCCTTCATCACGCTCTCTCGCGACGGAAAATCGCTGAGCGTGCCGCTCCAGGCCATCTTGTCCAACACGCGCGAGAACATCTACATTCGGCCCGGCGACGTCATCACTGTGTACCGCGCTCCACAGTCGTTCACTGCGTTCGGTGCAACCGGCCGCAACGCGGTGATTGGCTTCGACGCTGGCGGCATCACACTCGAGGAGGCGCTCGGCAAGGCGGGTGGCCTCAATGACGACCGGTCGGATCCGTACGGCGTATTCGTGTTGCGCTACGAGCCGGCAAGCCTCGCTCAGAAATACCCGAACGTCCCGCAGAAATTCCTGTCGCGCGGCGTCGTGCCGGTCGCTTATCGCCTCAACATGCGCGATAACATGCGCGACAAGGATATACTCTACGTCTCGCACGCGCCGATTACCGAGGTCGAGAAGGTCTTCCGCCTCGTGAATATGCTGACGCAGCCGGCCATATCCGCCGCCACCATCCGCGAGATCAATCGATAGCGCGGGGTTTCCCCGGTGGGCTCGCCCCGCGACGTCATTTTCGACCTGACGCGTCTCGCGACACGCTTCAGCCGGTCTACGCCAAACGGCATTGATCGCGTCGACCTTGGTTATGCGCAGCACTTTCTTTCCGCTAGCAGGGGCGGGCGCGGAGTTCTCCTGGGTCCGGCGGGACTAAGGGCAGTCGACAATCGCCCCGGTCGAGCCGTTGTCGATGCCATCGCGGAGCATTGGCGCGAGACCGGGCAGGTCGAAGACGACGACGTATATCGCCGTCTCGTGGCCCAACTCGACGGAGTTTCTGCCGCTCACACACCTGCGCGGATCGCAAGCGGACCTTCTGCCCACGCAGGCCGCTCCATCGTCGGGTTGATCGGCGGCGGCGTCTTCGGCCGGGCCGGCCTCGTCCCTGGACGCAACCTCGCGCAGACAGCGCCAAAGAACGCCATCTACTTGAACGTGAGCCAGTTTCCGCTCTGGCTGGATTGGTATTTCAGTTGGCTCGATCGCCGTCCGGATGTGAAGGCGGTCTTCTTCATTCACGACCTTCTTCCAATTATATATCCCGAATTCTTCCCGCCGTCCGAAGTGCGCCGTCATGAAGGCCGGCTTCGCGTGCTCGCGCGCCGGAGTGCCGGCGTCATCGTGGCGAGTGAGCAGACGCGGCAGGCGCTGGAGCGGTATCTTCGCGATCGTGGCGAGGTCGTCCCACAGATCTGTGTGGTTCCGCTGCCGGTCGACAGCGTGTTTACGGAACAGGAGGCTGGCGCGCCGCCGCTTCCACAACGCGACTATTTCGTCTCCGTAGGCACGATCGAACCGCGCAAGAATCAGCTCCTGTTGCTCAACGTCTGGCGCGAGCTGGTCACCCGACTTGGCGATCGCACGCCGTCGCTGCTGCTCATCGGCGCGCGAGGGTGGGACAACGAAAACATCATCGATATGCTCGAGCGGTGCCGCGCCATCCAGCCCTATGTGACCGAAGTAGCCGGGCTATCAACGCCCGCGCTCAGGCACTTGATGACCGGCGCGCGCGCCCTGCTGATGCCGACGCTCGCGGAAGGATATGGCCTGCCGATCGCGGAAGCCAAAGCCGTCGGCATCCCGCTTATCGTATCGGATGCGCTTGGACTCCATGACCGAATCAGCCAGCGCGCGCAGGTTCTCGATCCGACTGATGGCCCAGGCTGGCGCGACGCGATCATTGCCCGTTCTTCCAGCAAAATGTCCGCCGAATACGCGCCCGAGCCGATAAATGACCAGTCAGCCGCAAGCTGGCCGTGGCATATCGAACACGTCGAAAGTTTTCTGCAGATAGTCTGAGCGCGTATCGTTGCGCCGCTCGCCGTCACTGTGGCAATACTTGGTCTCGTATCGCGTAAATCGTTTTGAAAATCGCGTTTTTTAGCGGGGACTTGGTTATGACCGTGGGGCATGGGGAGCCTGCGTGCGGCTATGAGGGCGATCGCATCCTTGATGGGGCGATAAGCACATACGAGCGCGGGCTATTGGAGAACCTGGCACGGCGTCTTCCGCTATGGACGAAGCCTGACCAGTTAACTGTTCTGGGCGTCGTCGGATCAGGGCTGGCGGCCGTGGGCTTGATTGCCAGTCACGTGTCGCTGATGTTTCTGTGGCTGGCGTTGCTGGGGCTTTTCCTGAACTGGGTTGGTGACTCGCTGGACGGCACCTTGGCGCGCGTGCGCCGGATCGAGCGCCCCCGCTACGGCTTCTTCGTCGACCACGCCTCCGATATCGCGTCCCAGTTCCTGCTCGTGCTGGGCCTAGGCATATCGCCGCTGATGCGGTTCGACGTCGCACTTCTCGCGCTGCTCGGCTATCTGGCCTTGAGCACCTACACCTACATCAAGTTGCATGTGACTCGCTCGATACAGCTCACGTACTTCGGCATCGGCCCCACAGAAATTCGGGTGCTGATCGGCGCCGGGCTCTTACTCGCCATGTACGTCGACCTCCCTTGGATGGCCACATCGATCGGCTCCATTGGCTTATTTGACGCCGTCGGGATGCTACTCTTCGTTTTCGCCTTGGCCAGCGGCATGGCGATGTTCGTGCGCGACGCCAAACAACTCGCGCTCCTCGATCCAGCCCGGCGTGTTGCTCCGACGGAAGTACGCGTGACTGGAATCGCGCCACAGATCGCGACCGGTCTGGCTGCTCCCGAGGCGGTAAGCCGTGCTGCTCTCTAGTCGTCCAATGCATGGCAGCGCGGACACTAAGTGCCATTGCGCTCTCGGCGACAGAAGGGCTACGGCGTTAGTGCAAAGATGCAGCCCGATTGTTCAATGGGAAATTCATCGCGATCGACTGTCACAAGGTCTGTGTATGTGTGCGTCGCCTTGACGACATCGCTCTCTGGATATGTCGCAGTACGTCCGCCGATGGCTGTCGTGAGCGACTGGGAGAACTCATGAGTTCCGAGCGACACACATCACTTGAACAGTATGCCCGACGACGCTTCGTCCTTTCCGGCACTTCCGTGGTCAAGGATCACTATCCGTACTGCCAGTCGATGGAGCAGTTGAGCGTCGGAGCGCCCAACGGTCGGGCCGCAGCGGCCGTCAGTTTTGCCCACTACGACTATCTGGCGCTAGCCTCGGATCTCCGGATTCAGAATGCCGCGAAACAGGCGATTGACGATATCGGCGTCGGCGTCGGCGCGTCTCGGCTCGTCGGCGGCGAACGCGCGGCGCATCGCGAGCTCGAAGCCGAATTCGCCGAGTTCATTGGCGTCGACGATACGCTCGCCCTCGTCAGCGGCTACGGGACCAACGTCACGCTCGTCAGCCATCTGCTGACAAAGGGCGATCTGATCATCGTCGATGAAACCTCGCACAACAGTATCATGGTCGGCACCCAGCTCTCGCGAGCCGCGACGCTGACCTTCCGCCACAACGATCTCGATCATCTTGCCGCCCTCCTCAAGGCCCACCGCGGGAATTATGGCCGCGTGCTGGTTGTCGTGGAGGGGCTCTACAGCATGGATGGAGATGTTCCTGATCTGCCAGCCCTTATTCCGCTATGCCGCAATCACGGCGCCTGGCTCATGATCGACGAAGCTCATTCCGTTGGCGTGCTCGGAAAGACCGGCCGGGGCGTGACTGAGCATTTCGGCATCCCAGCCTCGGAAATCGATCTGATCGTTGGCACTCTGTCGAAAGCGTTCGTTACCTGCGGCGGCTTCATCGGCGGACGCCAAGGCGTCATTGACTGGTTGCGCTTTACGCTACCGGGCTTTGTCTACAGCGTCGGCATGCCGCCGCCGAGCGTCGCTGCCGCGCGGTGTGCGCTTGGCATTCTGCAGAACGAACCTGAGCGCCTGCGTCTCCTCCATGACAACTCGCGGTACTTTGTGGAAGGCGCGCGCGCGCGCGGCCTGAACACGGGGACCGCTGCGGGCGCCGCGGTGCGCCGGGATCGCCGCACTTCGCGCCGGCTTCTATGTTCCGCCAATTGTCCAGATTGCGGTGCCGAAGGATCTGCCACGCCTCCGTTTCTTCGTGACGGCTGGACATACCCGGCGCCAGATTGATGGCGTCCTGGATGCGCTGGCCCCGTTCGTGGTGGAGTCCCCTGAAGCGCTGCATGACGAGCAACAGCCGGCTCCTACGCCCCGGCGCGGCGCGGTCTTTTAGCACCTGCAGTGATCGTCATCACCGATCGGATTTCTTGAAGAGTTGCAGCGCGACTTCGGTGGAGCTGTACTTCAGGATCACGCGCTGCGGCTCGATGCGATCAATCGTCCAGCCATCGACCGTATCGCCCTGCTGGACGCGCACCTGCTGACCGGACTGCCGGCGCTTGAGCAAAGCGATCGCCTGCTGATCTCCCGCCAGAATGCCGACCAGCTCCAACGCGTTCGGATCCGGCCCCCGCGGCGGTGGCGGTGGCGACGCCTTGACGGGCTGAATAATCGGCGGCTTCACCGGACGGCGCCCCTTCTCAAAGAGCGGCCGATCGATCGTGTCGTGCAAGTCGCCAAGTGCCAGAT
>LNEA01000329.1 GCA_001464855.1 Rhizobiales bacterium Ga0077530 | reverse complement strand
ATGCGCCGCTTCAAGTGCCGTGCCGTGCTGATGAAGGGAGGGCACGGCGACGGGGCCGATGCCGTGGACCTGCTGATCGATGGCGAGGGACCGGTGGTGCGGCTGGCGTCACCGCGCATCGCGACGCGCCACACGCACGGTACGGGCTGCACGCTGTCGGCGGCAATCGCGGCGCTGCTGGCGACAGGCGCCGATCTGGGAGAGGCCGTGGAGCGCGCGAAAGCCTACATTCAAGCAGCGATCACGCATGGCGCACAAAGTCCGGTCGGGCGCGGCAACAGTCCCGTCGACCACCTCTACGCCATCCGCCGACATCCGCGTCCCGTTTAAGGCACGAGCCGCTTCGCCATGAACCGAGTGCCTTCGATCGGCGTCACGTAGTAGGGCGCGATCGTCTCGAAGCCGAGCTTGCCGTACAGCCCGATGGCCTCGTCCATGGTTGGCAGCGTGTCGAGCCGGATCTCGCGATAGCCGATCCGTTGCGCCTCCGCGACGACGGCGTCGACAAGCGCCCTGCCGAGACCGAGCCCGCGCGCCCGTGGCGACACGTAAAGCCGCTTCATCTCGCAGCATCCCGTTGGATCGAGTGGCCGCAGGCCGACGCAGCCGATCGCTTCGCCGTCGGCGCGGCGCGCGAGCAGCAGTTCTCCGGCAGGCGGCGCGTATTTCCCCGGCATGGCCGCCATCTCCTCCGCAAAACCCTGGTACGCCAGATCGATGCCGAGCGAATGGGCGTAGGTCGTGAACAGCTCGATGGTGTCCGCGAGGTCTATGGCTGAGCGTACGGCGGTGATCGCGAAGGCCGCTTGAAGCATGATTTCGCTCGGTAAAACGATCGTGGATCGGGGCGCGTCATCCTGGCCGTGACAGCAGCTACCGGCGTCTATATAGCAGGGCGGCGGCCGGGGACCCACCGGCCTGATCGAACAGGATCCGTCATGAGCATGGGCATTCTCGCGGCATTCGTCGCCGCTTGCATATTCCTCGCGATTACGCCGGGGCCAAACATGAGCCTCATCATCGCCAATACCAGCGCGCATGGACTGCGTGGCGGATTGTGGACCCTTGCCGGATCGACGACGGGGTTTTCGATCCTGGTCGGGATCGCCGCGCTCGGCATGACGTCGGTGATGGTGCTGATGGCAGATTGGTTCGACGTGATCCGTTGGCTAGGAGCGGCCTACCTCGTGTACCTCGGGGCGCGGCAGCTCTATGCCGCGCTTTATCCGACGGGTACCCAGACGGTGCGACTGCCCCGCAGCGGCGCGCTCTATGTGAATGGTTTGGTCGTAAGCCTCTCCAATCCAAAAGTGCTGCTGTTTCTCGGAGCTTTTCTCCCGCAGTTCGTCGATCCGACGCAGCCGCCGGGGGCGCAGCTCGCGATCCTCGCCGCCGTATTCGTCGTGACGCTGGTGGCGGTCGACTTGAGCTATACGCTGCTGCTGGCGCGGGCGCGGCGCGCGTTTACGGCCCGGCACACGCGCGTGCTCGACGGCATCGCGGGCGGGCTTTTGCTGGTCGGTGGCGCGCTACTGGCGACTTTGCGCCGTCCTTGATGTAAGACCTCCAGACGCCAGTATTCCGAGGACTTCATGCTCCGTATCGGTTTCTATTCCGGCTCCTTCGACCCCGTCACCAACGGCCACACCGATGTCATGCGCCGTGCCCTGGCGCTCGTCGACAAACTCGTCATTGGGATCGGTGTCCATCCCGGCAAGACGCCGCTGTTCTCGGTCGCCGAGCGCACATCAATGCTCAAGGCGGAAACGCGCGCCGCCGCCAAGGAACGCGGTAATTCGATCGAGGTCGTGACATTCGACGGGCTCGTGGTCGATGCAGCCCGTCGGGCCGGCGCGACGGCGATCTTCCGCGGATTGCGCGATGCGACCGATTTCGACTACGAAATGCAGATGTCGGGCATGAATGGCGCCATGGCCGATGACATCGATACGGTGTTCCTGCCGGCGAGCCCGGACGTGCGCCACATCACGGCCACGCTCGTGCGCCAGATCGCGCTGATGGGCGGTGACGTGAAACCGTTTGTCTCGCGCGATGTCGCCAAGGCCCTGAAGGCCAAGGCGAACGCGAAGTGAAGCCGTCCCAGCCGCCGGTGGCGGCGCTCTGAAAATCCGCATCGAGGAGTGCAGTCACGTGAAGACTTTTTTTGCGAGCCTTGTACTTGCTTTTTTTGCCGCACTGAGCCCCGCGCTCGCACAGGCCCCGAATGATCCGGCCAATACGCTGATCATCGAAGTCAAAGGCGGCCCTGTTGTCATCCGCCTGCGTCCGGATCTCGCGCCGAAACACGTCGAGCGCGTCAAGCAACTCGCGCGCGAAGGTTTCTACAACAACGTCAAGTTCCACCGCGTCATCGCAGGCTTCATGGCCCAGACCGGCGACCCAACCGGCACCGGCACCGGCAAGTCCAAGTATCCGAACCTGCCGGCCGAGTTCACTCAGACCGGGTTCACGCGTGGCACCGTCGGCGCGGCGCGGAGCGCCGATCCCAACAGCGCCAACAGTCAGTTCTTCATCTGCTTCGCGCCGACCGCACACCTCAATGGCCAGTACACGGTCTGGGGCCAGGTGGTCGAAGGCATGGAGCACATCGACGCCATCAAGAAGGGCGCGCCTGGATCGGGAGAGGTCGCCAACCCCGACGTCATGCAGAAAGTCTACATCCTCGGTGACGTGAAGCGCTGAGCTGCGCCATCGAGCCCATCAACCTGAGATAAACGCAAAGGAGCCGGCCATGGCCGCCAAGAACGATCCCGAAAATACGCTCATCATGGAAACGACGCAGGGCAAAGTCGTCATCGCCATGCGCCCCGACCTCGCGCCAGGCCACGTCGCCCACATCAAGAAACTGGTCCGCGAAGGCTTTTATGACGGCATCGTCTTCCATCGCGTGATCGACGGCTTCATGGCCCAGACCGGCTGTCCGCGCGGCACCGGCACCGGCGGATCGGATTACCCGAACCTCGCCGCCGAGTTCAACGCCGAGAAACATGTGCGCGGCATTTGCTCGATGGCGCGTTCCAGCAATCCGAACAGCGCCAACAGCCAGTTCTTCATCGTGTTCGATGACGCGAGCTTTCTCGACCGCCAGTACACCGTCTGGGGTCAGGTGACCGAGGGCATGGAGAACGTCGACAAGATCAAGCGCGGCGAGCCGGTCCAGAACCCCGACAAGATCACGTCGATGAAAGTTGCAGCCGACGTGAAGTGAGGCGGTGCGCGGCATGGCGGACGCGAGCGGGTTCTTCGACGGCTTCACGCTGACGAACGTGCCCGTTCGCGATGGCGCCTTGCGCCTGCTCCTGCACGGCAATCCGCAGACGCATGCCATGTGGCACAAAGTGGCGCCGATCCTTGCGCGGCGCTTCACCGTCGTCTGTCCGGACCTGCGCGGCTACGGCGGATCGCTGAAACCGCCGGCGACGCCGGATCACGCGCCCTACGCTAAGCGCGAGATGGCGCGCGATATGGTGGAGGCGATGGCGCATCTCGACTTTTCGCGCTTCCAGGTCATCGCCCATGATCGTGGCGCGCGAGTCGCGCATCGGCTTGCCCTCGACCATCCGGCAGCAGTGGCCAAGCTCGCGGTCCTCGACATTGTCCCGACGATCGAGCACTTCGAGCGCGCGGATATGGCGTTCGGGCTCGGCTACTATCACTGGTTTTGGTTCGCGCAGCCTCACCCTTTCCCCGAAACACTGATCAATGCGTCGCCCGAGCCTTGGTTTTTCGGGCATACCTCGCGCGAACCAAAGGGCCCGGACTTCTTCGCGCCTGAAGAGATGATCCGCGGCATGTGCGAGGATTATCGCGCGGCGGCGTCGATCGATCTCGTCCACGATCGGGCAAGCAGAGCGGCAGGTGCAAAAATCGAATGCCCGATGCTGGTTCTCTGGGGCGAGAAGGGGAAGATCGGGCAGTGGTACGATGCGCTGACGATCTGGCGCCAGTACTGCGCCGCTGAGGTCACCGGCCATGGCGTTCCAAGTGGGCATTATCTTGCGGAAGAGGCACCTGAACAGGTTCTCGCCGCCCTCGATGTTTTCCTGGATCGAGCGATTTGAGGGACTTAGACTGCATTTTCGAGACGGCGTCATTAATTCGCCGCACGATGGTCGTGTGATCGCCTGATCGACTCATCATGGTTGGTTAATCGGGTTGCGTTAGCCAAGTGATCTTGAGGGTTCGGCGGCGGGCAGGCCGCAAGTTTCAGGTGAGATGGACGTGCGATCCCGGGGGATCGTCAGGCCCACAAGGGTGGGGCTGATCGACGGGTGGGACGCACATTCGGGGGAATGCCGTTGCGCGCGAAGCTAGCTCGCATCCTTGCTGCAATGACCGTTTGCACTGCGATCGCCGCGGTCGGCGGCAGTGCTGTCGTCGCCAATCGCGGCTCCGACCGCAGCATCTCGCTCTACAACATCCACACCAAGGAAACGCTTTCGGTCGTTTTCAAGCGCGACGGTCGCTACGTGCCGGCTGCCATGGAGCGGATCAACTGGCTCCTGCGCGACTGGCGCAAGAACGAGCCGACGACGATGGACCCCGCACTCATCGATCTCCTATCCGAGATCCACAGCGAGCTCGGCTCCAAGGAGCCGATCCACATCATCTCCGGTTTCCGCTCGCGCGACACAAACGGCATGCTCAAGAAGACGCGTGGCGGCCAGGCAGACAACAGCCAGCACATCCAGGGCAAAGCGGCCGACGTCCATTTCCCCGATGTGCCGGTCCAGCGGCTGCGATATTCCGCGCTGATCCGAGAGCGGGGCGGGGTGGGCTACTACCCGACTTCGGCGCTGCCGTTCGTCCATGTCGATACGGCGCGGGTGCGCGCATGGCCACGGCTGCCGCGCAATGAACTGGCGCTGCTGTTCCCGAGCGGGCGCACCCAGCATATGCCTGCGGACGGTGGCCCGCTGACGTCGGAGGACGCACGCTCCGCACGGGTTCGCCTCGCGAGTGCCGGCGGTGAAATGGCCGCGTTTCTGGATCTGCGCCGCAATGGTGGCGCGCGGACGCAAACCGTCGTCGCCGAAGCGCGACCCGCCGCGCAGTCAGCATGGCAATCCGACATGGTTCGCGCGCCGTCACCAAATCCGGGACCCAAACTTGCGGAACCACCGCGTGTCGTTGCGAGTGGTCCTGTGATGCCAGCCCCGCCGGCATCCAAGGATCGCGGCCGGATGCATGAACTGGCGACGCTCGCGAGCCTCAGCCCCGAGCCGCAACTGGTGGCACCGCCGCGACCTGCGATGCGGCCGATGCGCGAGACCGCCGTGGCGAGCCTCGCAGGCCCCACAATCTCGGATCTGATTGGTGCGACCAGCCGACCGGCAACGGGCGAACAGGTTGCGGCGATCGATCGCGCGGGTCGAGGCGGAGCGGAGCGCGATGGCGCGCCAACTGGGCGCTTCGGTTGGGGTGAGACGGGACACGAGCTGCATTGGGTGCCGGCCGCTGAGTTCGACGAGGAACATCCCGACGAGTTGAGCTACAGACCGTTTGCGATCGCGCCGCTATTCACCGATACCGCCGACGAGCCGCTGCTTGCGACACTGGTCGCACATGACGTCGCGCGGACACTCGAGATGATCGATCAGCCGGTGTCCCGCCTGCCGCTGCATTTCCGGCCGTCCGCGCAGGTCGCCGCGCTGATGTGGTCGCAGCGGTTCACAGGCAGTGCCGTTGGGCTCGATCGTCTGCTGGAGTCGGCCCCGGTCGCACCGATGCAGATGCGACCGCGCGCGGTCCAGACGTCGTCGCGCTGAACCGGCGTCGACTGACCTCGACAGTCGTCCTGATCCGCCCACCGAGACCGGAAAATCTCTACACGCGCGATGTTCTTCGCTATAGTCCGTTCCGCATGGGAACCGGAGATTGCGCATGAGTACGACTGCTTGGGTGCTGCTGGGCATCGTCGCGGCCATCGTGTTGATGGCGGTCGCGACCTACAACGGGCTGGTTGGCTTGCGCCAGCGGGTGCGCCAGGCATTCGCCGACATTGATGTGCAACTGAAGCAGCGCCACGACCTCGTCCCGAACTTGGTCGAGACGGTCAAGGGCTACGCCACCCACGAGCGCGAGACGCTCGAGAACGTCATCAAGGCGCGCAATGCCGCGATTTCCGCGAGCGGCCCGGCGGCGCAGGCACAGGCCGAGGGGGCGCTGTCCGGCATGCTGAGGCAGCTCTTCGCACTCGCCGAGGCCTATCCCGACCTCAAGGCCAACGCCAACTTCCAGCAGCTTCAAACCGAACTCGGTGACATCGAGAACAAGCTGGCCGCCGCGCGCCGCTTCTTCAACAACTCCGCCGCCGAATACAACACCAAGCGCGAGAGCTTTCCCGCGGTGCTCTTCGCCAATATGCTCGGCTTCGCGCGCGAGGATTTCTTCAATCTCGACGAAACCGAGCGGCGGCTAAGGCTCGGGCAGGATCGACCGATGGGTGGCGCGTACGGGCTCTATACGCACATTCGCGCCAACCGGATCCGATCGGTGATTCTGTTGGCCGGCTTCGTCGTGCTTCTGCACGCGCTGCAATTCTCCGTGCTGCTCGTCGTCAATGCCTTCAGCGGCGGCGATCTCGAGGACATCTTCAGGGCCGCAGCCGGTCAGTTCTGGTCGACGTGGCCGCTCGCGATGCTGATCGCTCTCGGCTGGTTCACGATCGCATACTTCGGCTACAGCGCCATGATCCGCTCGGCGACGGGCGCGCGCGGCGTGACGCGGGAGCAGGCGCCAGATCTCTACAACATGCTCGAAAATCTCTGCATCTCGCGGGGCATCACGATGCCGCGTTTGGAGATCATCGAGACGCCGGCGCTCAACGCCTATGCCGCCGGGCTGAAGGAGGGCGACTATACGATCGCGGTAACGCGCGGCCTCATCGAGGATCTGGAGCCGGCCGAGATCGAGGCGGTACTGGCGCACGAACTCACGCATATCCGCAATCAGGATACGCAGGGCTTCATCGGCGACATGTTCATCCGGCGCTGGGATTTTCCCTACGGCTGGTCACCGCGCGACAAGCAGCCAGCACCAAGCGGCCAAAGTCCCTGGCATGGGACGACAGACGACGACGACGACAGGTTCAGCGGTCGCAGTGGCGGCGGCAGTGGGCGTGGCGGTGGCAGCAGCAGTGGTGGCGGCGCCGCAATCATTGCGATCCTGATCGCGGTGGCGATTGTCATCATCTCCTGGGGCATCTCGACGCTCATCCGGTTCGCATTGTCGCGGTCCCGGGAGTATCTCGCGGACGCCGGCTCGGTCGAACTCACGAAAAATCCCGATGCGATGATCTCGGCGCTGCGCAAGATCGAGCGCAACGCGGCGCTCGATGTGCCGTCGCGCATGGAGGCCTTCTTTATCGAGAACCCACTGCAAAGCCGGATCAGCGGGTTGCTTGCGACGCACCCGTCGATCGACGATCGGGTGACGGCCCTGGTGCGCTACGCGGCCGGTCGCGATCTCGCTCCGGGGCCTTGAGGGTCCAAACGTCCCACCTCACGTGACAACACCCCGGCCCGGTGCTGTAATCCCCGCAAACACGTCAGGGGAGCGCGCCGCATGTCACGCATCAAATCCGTCGAGCCGATCGTTCTGAAGATCCCGTTTTCCGACGGTAGCGCCGGGACAGGGATCATGCCGATCAAGTGGACGAGCCTCGATTATGTCCTGGTGCGGGTCGAAACCGATGACGGCCTCGTCGGCTGGGGTGACGCGTTCGCCTACTTCTGCGCCGGCGCCGTTGCAGCGGCGGTGCGCGATATGGTGGCGCCGGTCGTCGTCGGGCAGGATGCCAGCGATCCGGCGGCGATCAACGACATGCTCCAGCGGCGACTGCACCTCCATGGCCGCTACGGCCTCACGATCTTCGCGATTTCCGGCCTCGACATCGCCCTGTGGGATATCGCCGGCAAGCGTGCCGGTGTCTCTGTCGCGCGGCTCATCGGCGGGCGCAATCGGGAGACTGTTCCAGCGTACGCGAGCCTGATGCGCTACGGCGATGCCGGCCTTGTCGAGCGCTTTTCGGCCAAGGCGGCCAGCGAAGGTTTCACCGACGTCAAGCTGCACGAGATCACGCGAGAGACGATCGGCGCCGGTCGCAAGGGGGCCGGTGCCAAGGTTCGGCTGACGACGGACATCAATTGCAATTGGAGCGTTGCCGAGACCGAGGCGATCATGCCGTTCCTCAAGGAGATCGATTTGTTCTGGCTCGAGGAGCCGATCTTTCCGCCGGAGGATTGGGCGGCTCTCAAGGCGCTGGGTCGCTTCGGCATCGCGATCTCGGCGGGTGAGAACGCCTGCACGGCGATGGAATTCTCGCGCCTCATCGATGCAGTCACGTACTCGCAGCCGAGCGTCACCAAAGTCGGCGGGATCACCGAGTTCGCGAAAGTTTGCGATCTCGCGGCGGCGGCGGGGAAAACTGTGATGCCCCATTCGCCCTACTTCGGGCCCGGCTATTGGGCGACGCTACAGCTTGCCGCCGCACGGAAGGAGGCAGGCCTTTTCGAGTATCTCTACATCACGCAGGACGCCGTCATCGACGAGACCATGCCGCGGCCGGAGCGGGGCGTCCTCGCGATACCTGATCGCCCGGGCATTGGATGCACGCCCGATTCGAAGGTCATAGAGCGCTACAGGGTTGCCTAGATCCGCTTTCGCTCCCACGCAGAACTCAATGGAGCACAAGAGAAATCTCGTTCAGTGCAAAAATTGCGTGGGGATA
Source organism: Rhizobiales bacterium Ga0077530 (assembly GCA_001464855.1). Classification (GTDB taxonomy): domain Bacteria; phylum Pseudomonadota; class Alphaproteobacteria; order Rhizobiales; family Hyphomicrobiaceae. The sequence goes on along the minus strand of LNEA01000329.1, from coordinate 6,362 downwards.
CCACAATTCAAAACGCGCAGTTTACGAGCAACGCGCTCCATCGCGACCGTAAGTGTTTGGCGGTTAAGGCATTTGTCGGCAGCGTGGCGAAATGGCGACGTGTCAAACGCGAACCGATTGTGTTCGTTGAGAAACTCCTAGTACGAAAAATGACAAATTCCTGTCGGATGATCATCGTGCTGAGTAGGGGGTCGGGGGGCCGCACGCGCAGCGACGGGGGAATGCATGTCCGAGCGGATTGCGGGGGCCGATGATCGGTCGCCGTACGGGGGATTTGCGGTAGAACTGACGTCATGTTTGTTGAGCGTCGACGGTGATGAGCCGGTCGTTCTGCTTGACGAAACCAGTCCAATGAAGGCGCGCTTTCCAAGCGTGGCCTTCGATCCGGAAGCCCATGATTGTCTGAATGTAGGCGTCCGAGCTTGGCTCACCGAGAGTACGGGCCTCGATGTCGACAGGCTTGAGCAAGTTCACACGGCGCGACGTCATGGTCCCGCTGATGTGATCGGCGAGGCGGGCTCGGCTCTCTCAATCGGTTTCCTGGGGCTTGTTCCGCCCCAGCAGCGTTCAGCCGTCGGTCGTGGCGTATGGCGCAACTGTCTCGAGTATATGCCCTGGGAGGACCGGCGGCGGCGGGGCGGGCTCACGGGCCACGAGCGTGTCGGTCAGGCGTTGCTCCAGAAGGTCCAGTCCTCGACGCTTCTTGGCGATCACGCACTCGAACGGCAGTCTCGGCGTATCCGGACGGCCTTCGGCCTCGACGGTGCGGCGTGGGATGAAGCTCAGACGCTCGAGCGCTTCGAGCTCATCTATGCCAACGATCCGCACGACGGAGCGTCCGGCATCGAGGGGCTGTTTCCGGCACCAGTCGCGATGGTCAGGGATCACCTGCAGATCCTCGCCGCCGCCATGGGACGGTTGCGGTCGCGCCTCAGAGTGCGGCCGATCGCGGTTGACCTGGTGCCACCCGTGTTCACTCTGCTCGATCTACAACGGTCGGCGGAGGCCATCCTCGGGCCAAGCCTGCACAAGCAGAATTTCAGGCGATACGTGGAGGGGGCCGGGGTCATCGAGGCGACGGGGACCATGCGACAGCAGACCGGCGGTCGTCCGGCACAGTTGTTCAGGTTCCGGCGGGAAGGTGCGCCCGAGCGCCGTCACGCGCCTCGCCGCCATGCCCCGACGGGGGGAACGCTGCAGCGCGCTTGATTTATACTCTTCGGGATGCCACCTGTTGGGCGGGCTCGTCATGCGTCCCGCCCGGTGGCTCTTGGAGGGTCGTCGTGCTGGAGCTTCGTGAGGTGAAATGGGAGCGGTGCAGTGGATTGTCGGCTGGGGTGTCGTCGCGACGTTGTCGGCGATCCTTGGCGCGTTCATTGCCAACTATAAGCGACGCGATCCGTCGTCGTGGGCGACGTGGTGTTTCCTGTTCCCGCCGTTCCTGGTCGTGATCCTGCTGCTGTCGACCAATCCTGGACCACCCCCGCGCCGCCCGTCGTTCGATCAGGACGACCTGTCGGCGGGCTGATCGCCTGCCGCTCAACCTTCGATCAATCCTTGTCGCGCGCCGACATGCCTTTCTGGATCGCCGCTTGCGCCGCCGCGAGTCGTGCGACAGGCACGCGGAACGGCGAGCACGACACATAGTCGAGACCGATCTCGTGGCAGAACGCGACCGAGCGCGGATCGCCGCCATGCTCGCCACAGATGCCGATCTTGAGGCTTGGCTTCACCGACCGGCCCCGTTCCGTGCCGATGGAGACGAGTTCGCCAACGCCGTCCACGTCGATCGAGACGAACGGATCGACTTCGAAAATCTGCTTCTCCTGGTAGCTCGCGAGAATCGGCGCCGCATCGTCGCGCGATAGTCCAAGGCAGGTCTGCGTCAGGTCGTTGGTGCCGAACGAGAAGAATTCGGCGCCCGTTTCGCCCGACGCAATTTCCGCCGCCTTGAGTGCTGCTCGCGGCAGCTCGATCATGGTGCCGATCAGGTAGGTGAGCTTGGCTCCGGTTTCCGCCTCGACGGTACGCGCGGTGTCGCGGATGACGTTGGCGAGCAGATCGTATTCGGCGCGGTAGGCGACGAGCGGGATCATGACCTCGGGCGTCACTGCCTTCCCGGTCTTGCGGGCGGCGGCGATGGCGGCCTCGAAGATGGCGCGCGCCTGCATCTCCGTGATTTCCGGATAGCGAATCGCGAGACGGCAGCCGCGGAACCCGAGCATCGGGTTGAACTCATGCAGTTCCGTGATGCGCGCCTTGAGTTTCTCCGGGGTGATCCCCAGCGCCTTGGCGACGACGGCGGCCTCGCGCGCTTCGTGCGGCAGGAATTCGTGGAGCGGCGGATCAAGCAGGCGGATCGTCACCGGCCGCTCGCCCATGATCTCGAAAAGCTGCTCGAAGTCGGAGCGCTGCATCGGGAGGATTTTCGCGAGCGCCTTGCGGCGGCCGGCTTCGTCGGCGGAGCAGATCATCTCGCGCACGGCGAGGATGCGGCTTTCCTCGAAGAACATGTGCTCGGTGCGGCAAAGGCCGATCCCTTCGGCACCGAAGCTCAACGCCGTCGCCGCGTCGGTCGGCGTGTCGGCGTTGGCCCGCACGCCCATCGTGCGCAACGCATCAGCCCAACCCATGATCGTCGCGAAATCGCCGGACAGCTCCGGCTGCCGCATGGCGACGGTGCCTTTGAGAACTTGGCCTGCGGCGCCATCGAGCGTGATCAGGTCGCCCTTGCGGAAAACTTCGCCGCCGGCGGTCATCGTTCCTGCGGCCATGTCGATCTTGAGTGCGCTGGCGCCGCAGACGCACGGGCGCCCCATGCCGCGTGCGACGACCGCCGCGTGGCTCGTCATGCCGCCCCGCGTCGTCAGGATACCCGCCGCCGCATGCATACCGTGAATGTCCTCGGGGCTGGTCTCGATACGGACCAGGATGACCTCGCGGCCTTGCGACTTGAGCGCCTCGGCTTCGTCGCTGTCGAATACGATCTCGCCCGAGGCCGCGCCTGGTGAGGCTGGCAAGCCGGTCGCGACGACGTGTTTTTCCGCGTCGGGGTCGATGGTCGGATGGAGGAGCTGGTCGAGGGCCGATGGTTCGACGCGCATGACCGCTTCTTCGCGCGTGAGGACGCCTTCCGCGACGAGGTCGACGGCGATCTTGAATGCGGCTGCGGTGGTGCGCTTGCCCGACCGCGTCTGCAACATCCAGAGCTTGCCTTCCTGGATCGTGAACTCGATGTCCTGCATGTCGCGGTAGCCGCGTTCAAGGGAGTCGAAAATTCCACGCAACTCGCCGAACACCGTCGGCATCAAGGCTTCCAGCGAGGGTGCCGTTTCGCCCGCTTCCTGACGGGCAATTTCCGTCAGCGGTTGCGGTGTGCGGATGCCGGCGACGACATCCTCGCCCTGCGCGTTCACCAGGAATTCGCCGTAGAGTTCGTTCGCGCCTGTCGACGGATTGCGCGTGAAGGCGACGCCGGTTGCCGACGTCGAGCCCATATTGCCGAACACCATGGCCTGGATCGTCACGGCCGTGCCCCAAGCATCGGGTATGTCGTGAAGACGACGGTAGGTGATCGCACGCGCGTTCTGCCATGACCCAAAAACCGCCGTTACGGCGCCCCAGATCTGCTCGGCCGTGTCCTGCGGGAACGGTGCGCCGTTCTCGGCTTCGATCACTGCCTTGTACTCGGCGATCACCGTCCGCCAGTCGTCCGCTTCCAGATCGGTATCGAGGGAGAATCCATTGAGGTTCTTGTGGTTCTCGAGGATGTCCTCGAAGTGGCTGTGGTCGACGCCGAGAACGACGTCGGCGTACATCTGAATGAACCGGCGATAGCTGTCATAGGCGAACCGGGCATTGCCGGATCGCGCGGCGAGCCCTTCGACAGTACGGTCGTTGAGACCGAGATTGAGGATCGTGTCCATCATGCCCGGCATGGAGGCGCGCGCGCCGGAGCGGACGGAGACGAGCAGCGGTCTGTCCGGATCGCCGAAGACAGCCCCGACGTCCTTGCCGATCTCGTCGAGGGCCGCCAGCACTCCGGCGCGCACAGTGTCGGGGAGGCGTCGCCCGTTGTCGTAGAAGGCCGTGCACACGTCGGTGGTGATCGTGCAGCCCGGGGGCACCGGCAGTCCCAGCGCCGCCATGGCCGCAAGGTTGGCACCCTTGCCGCCGAGCAGCTCCTTCATGTCGGCGGAGCCGTCGGTGCGGCGCGGCCCGAACAGATAGACGGAGCGGCGTGCCTTGGTATCGGTCGTCGTCATCGGCTGGTCCCCACTCGCCTCTACCGGTCCGCACGAATGCGCGCAACCCGCTTGGCTTTATCAGGCCGGCGTCCGAGGTGGAAGTCATGCAAAACGGTTGCGATGCGCTCAGCGTCGAAAGGGCACGCCGGGTTTCCTTGCGGGCGTGTTCGCGGGGGCGGGCGATCTTGACGGGTTTCAGCGCCGGCCCGATACAAGCATGACGGGTCGTCGCGCGGCGCCCGCCGGCCCGGCCCCGGTCACGACAAAGGACAAGACGGCATGAGCGATCCCCTCCGCAACGTACTCAAGACGCTCGACAGCGGTCAGCAGGCGGCGCTGGATCGGCTTTTCGATCTACTGCGCATTCCCTCGATCTCGACCGATCCGACATACAAGGCGGACTGTCTGCGTGCCGCCGAGTGGTGCGCGAAGGAGCTCACCGATATCGGGTTCGCGACCTCGAAGGTCGTGTCGACGACGGGTCACCCGATGGTGGTTGCCCACGACCGCGCGAAAGTGCCGTCGGGGATGCCGCATGTTCTCTTCTATGGCCACTACGACGTGCAGCCGCCCGATCCGTTGGAGCTATGGCAGACGCCGCCGTTCGAGCCACGCATTGCGACCGAGAAGGGGAACGGCAAGGTCATCGTTGCGCGCGGCGCCGAGGACAACAAAGGTCAGCTCATGACGTTCTTCGAGGCGGCGCGCGCCTGGAAGAAAGTCGCCGGAGAATTGCCGATCGCGGTGACGGTGCTGCTCGAAGGCGAAGAAGAGTGTGGTTCGCCGTCGCTTCCGGGTTTCCTGGCCAAGCACGGCAAGGAGGTGCGCCGCGATCTCGCCCTCGTCTGCGACACGGGACAGTGGGACAAGGACACCCCGTCGGTGACGACGCAGCTTCGTGGCATGGCCGGCGCCGAGCTGGTCATCACAGCCGCCAGCCGTGATCTCCATTCGGGTCTCTACGGTGGCGCCGCCGCCAACCCGATCCGCGTGCTCACGCAGATCTGCGGCGCCATGCACAAAGGGGGCAAGGTTCAGATCCCCGGGTTCTACGACGGCATCGTCAAGCCGACGGCCAAGCAGCTCAAGCAATGGAAATCGCTGGGCTTCGACGACAAAGCGTTTCTCGGTGGCGTCGGTCTCTCGGTGCCAGCGGGCGAGGCTGGCTATTCCGTGATGGAGCAGATCTGGGCGCGGCCAACGCTGGAGTTCAATGGCATTACCGGCGGCTACCAGGGTGTTGGGACCAAGACGGTCATTCCCTCAAAGGCATCCGTGAAAATCACCTGCCGACTGGTGCCGGGCCAAGATCCGAAAAAAGTGCTTACTGGCCTCAAGGCTTTTGTCGAGGCGCGCTTGCCCGCCGATTGCACGGCTGAACTCAGTTCGCGGCCCGGTAGCCCCGCGATCGCGTTCGACACGACCGCGCCGTACATCGAAAAGGCCGCGCGGGCACTTTCGGCCGAATGGGGAAAGCCGACGCCGCTGATCGCGCTCGGTGGCTCCATCCCGATCGTACAATCGTTCCGCGACGTCCTGGGCATGGACAGTCTGCTTGTCGGCTTCGGCCTCGAAGACGACCGCATCCATTCGCCAAATGAAAAATACAACCTGACGTCGTTCCGCAAAGGCGCGCGGAGCTGGGCGCGGATTCTCGCAGAGCTGGCATCCTCAAAGTAGACCGAGTGAAGATCGGATTGCGGAAATTCAGAGAGGCGGCAATCTAAGGTACAGTAATTGATCACAACTTTGTTATGGGCAATACGGGTGATCCGGCGATCACAGCGCTCCATCAACAGTTCGCGATTGGCCTGTCATTAAGTTGACGTTAGAGCCCGCCAGGGACTAACTGTCGGTCATCGAAGCGGAGACGCCCGGCGGGGGCGGCGCGCTTTATGGCTGCAACGGAACGCGGTGTCGTGCGTTGCAGCGGTGGGACTAGGAATATCAACAAGGGGGGACATCAATGTCTCTGACATCTATCTGGAAAAATGCGCTGGCGGCCGTCGTTGCGGTCGCCGTGATCGTACCCGCTGCGCAGGCGGCAGATCTCGGCGGGCGCGGCAAGTCTTACAAGGACGATGCGGACTACGGTCCGCCGCGTTACCTCTGGAC
>LNEA01000328.1 GCA_001464855.1 Rhizobiales bacterium Ga0077530 | reverse complement strand
GGATCGGGCACCGCGAGCTTGCCGGCGCGGTGGAGGCCCGCGAACGGCGTCCCTTCTTCGATGGTGAGCTGATAGAGCGAAAGATGATCGCGCATCAGTTCCAGCGCCTCGGCGAGTTCCGCGCGCCAGGCGTCCGGCGTCTGGGCGGGGCGGGCGTAGATCAGGTCGAACGAGAACCGCTCGAACGTTGCGGCGGCGATATCGATCGCGCGGCGAGCTTCCGCCGCTGAATGCAGCCGTCCCAGCGCGCGCAAGTCACGGTCGTTCATCGCCTGCACGCCGAGCGACACGCGGTTGACACCTGCCGCGCGATAGCCGGCGAAGCGCTCCGCCTCGACACTCGACGGATTAGCCTCGAGGGTGATCTCGGCGTCGGGTGCGATGGTCCATGCCGCGGCGATGCGATCCAGGATGCCGCCGACGGTCGCGGGCTTCATGAGCGAGGGCGTGCCGCCGCCGAGAAAGATGCTCGTCACCGTGCGGCCGGGCGCGAGAGCCGCCATAGGTTCGTCGACGCCGCCCATGCGGACGTGACTGTTGAAGTCGCAGTAAGGGCACTTCGACGCGCAGAACGGCCAATGGACATAAACGCCGAAGCCGGGATCAGCGGTGTTGAGGCGCAGGGTCATAGGTTGGTGACCCGCCACAAATGCAACAGCGTTCCTCCCCCCAGCGCCGAAGGCTCGCCTTCGGCGCGATGGTGGGGGAGGTTAGGAGGGGGGGATGGCAGAACATCAGCCGTGGCGATTCCCCCGAACAGCGTTGGGATTCCCCCCACCCCTAACCCCTCCCCACAAGGGGGAGGGGTATAGCCGTTCCGCGATGGTCGGCGCGAGCGTGCATTAATCATCTCGCCCATCCAAACATGCGGAGACGAACAGCGCGAAGGCGCGGGCGCGGTGGCTGATCGCGTGCTTGGCTTCGGCATCCATTTCGCCGAACGTCAGTGTCTCCCCATTAGCGAGAAACATCGGATCGTAGCCGAAGCCCTTGTCGCCGCGCGGCGGCCAGACGAGATGGCCAAACACCTTGCCTTCGAAAACGTCGGTCTCGCCGTCCGGCCAGGCGAGACACAGCGCGGCGGTGAAGTTCGCGCGGCGGCTTCCGGGATCGGCGGCAAACTTCGACTGCAATTCCTGCTCGACGCGCTGCATGGCGTAGTTGAAATCTTTCGACGCACCGGCCCAGCGCGCCGAGTAGATGCCGGGCGCACCATCAAGCGCGTCGACTTCCAACCCGGAATCGTCCGACAGCGCCGGCAGCCCGCTCGCCAGTGCACTGTGCAGCGCTTTGAGCCGCGCATTGCCGGCAAACGTGGCCTCGGTCTCCTCGGGTTCACTGATGCCGAGTTCTCCCGCCGATACCGCAGTCAGGCCGAACGGTCGGATCAGGTCGTTGATCTCGCGGATCTTTCCGGCGTTGTGGCTAGCGACGACGAGCCGCGTTCCTCGCTCCAGTCTGCGCGTCATGACAGTCCCCAGATTTTCGGCTCGGCGAACTCGAGGCAGTTGCCCGCGGGATCTCGGAAATAGATCGATCGTCCGCCGCTCGGCCAAACGAAATCCGCTTCGATTGTTACTCCAGCCCCTTCGAGCCGCTGCTTCCAGGCGTCGATCTCGTCGCGGCTGGCGCGGAAGCAGACGTGTCCTTCCCCGGTCGCGCCGTGCGGCGGCACCGGCAGCTTCGCATCTGCAGGGGGCGGCACGACCGTCGCCTGAGGATTGAAGATCAGCAACACCTGATCGCCACAGCGGTAGAAAAGTTGCCGTCCCGCGAGTTTCGAGAATGGCTTCATAGCGAGGACGTCGGCATAGAACGCTTCCGCCGCATCGAGATCGACCGCGTAGATGACGGTCTCGAGGATACCGGTCGGAGGTGCGTTCGGTGCCGTTTTCTCACGCATGGTGCCGGCCTCGCCGGTTTGATGCCCTCAGCGCTTTTCGCCGCGATTGCGCTGAGCAAGCGTCCGCAGCCTGAGCGCGTTGAGCTTGATGAAGCCCTGCGCGTCTTTCTGGTCGTAGGCGCCCTGGTCGTCCTCGAACGTCACGAGCGTCGAGGAATAGAGCGACTTCGCGCTCTCGCGACCGGTCACGATCACGTTGCCCTTGTAGAGATCCAGCGTCACCTCGCCCTCGACGTGCTCCTGGCTCTTGTCGATCAGCGCCTGCAACATCTCGCGCTCGGGGCTGAACCAGAAGCCGTAGTAGATCAGCTCCGCGTACCGAGGCATCAGATCGTCCTTGAGGTGTGCGGCGCCGCGATCGAGCGTGATGCTCTCCATGGCACGATGCGCGGCGAGCAGGATGGTTCCACCCGGCGTCTCGTAAACGCCACGCGACTTCATGCCGACGAAGCGGTTCTCGACGAGATCGAGCCGGCCGATGCCATTGTCGCGGCCGAGATCGTTGAGCGCCTTCAGCAGCGTCGCCGGGCTCATTTTCTTGCCGTCGATCGAGATGGCATCACCCTTGGCGAAACCGACCTTGATCGTCGTCACCTTGTCGGGTGCGGCCATCGGCGAGATCGTGCGCTGATGGACCATCTCCGGCGCCCTCACCGCAGGATCCTCGAGCACTTTGCCTTCCGACGACGAGTGCAGCAGGTTGGCGTCGACTGAGAACGGAGCTTCGCCTTCCTTGTCCTTCGCGATGGGTATCTGGTGGCGACGCGCAAAGTCGAGGAGATCGGTGCGGCTCTTGAAGTCCCACTCACGCCACGGCGCGATGATCTTGATGCCGGGCTCGAGCGCGTAGTAGCTCAACTCGAACCGCACTTGGTCGTTACCTTTGCCGGTGGCGCCATGGCACACCGCATCGGCGCCCGTCTTCCGTGCGATATCGATCTGCGCCTTGCTGATCAGCGGCCGCGCGATCGAAGTGCCGAGCAGATAGACGCCCTCATACACCGCGTTCGCCCGGAACATCGGGAAGACGAAATCGCGGACGAATTCCTCGCGCAGATCCTCGATATAAATGTTCTCGGGTTTGATGCCGAGCATCAGCGCTTTCTCGCGCGCCGGACCGAGTTCCTCGCCCTGGCCGAGGTCGGCGGTGAAGGTCACGACCTCGCAGCCGTATTCCTCCTGCAGCCATTTCAGGATGATCGACGTGTCGAGGCCGCCCGAATACGCGAGCACGACCTTTTTCACGGACTTCGGCGCAGTAGACATGGCGGCTCGACCTCTTGGCGCGCGGGGCTGAATTTGCGCGCGGGACACGATAGGGCTGATGTTGCGCGGCACTATAGGCAGCGCGCCCGCCGCTGCAAGGGGGTCGCGGCGAGACCGCTAAACCAATGAGGTCGCACGCTCTGGCTTACTCGGTCGGGCGCGCGGGGAGCCGTTTCAGTGATGGGGCGGCTTTGAGCACCGCAGCAAACCAGGGAACCAGCCGTTCGGCCGCCTCATAGGCATCCCCCGGCGTCACATAGGACATCCCGGAGAAATACTGCACCGGCGTCCACGCGCCGGCATCTTCCACATCGCGCCTGAATTCCTCGAACCCGAACGTACGATCGGGGCGGTAGAAGACATCGACGCATCTATCGTGGGCATCATTCTCGATGCTGGCGAATACCACCCAAGACCTGTCGATGCGCTGTGACATCCCTACTTGGCCCCAGCATCAGCGTTTGCAGGGCTCAACCACCCCACCATGCGCGCACGGCATTGAAGCCCTTCCCGGCAACGTCACCGAAAGCCAGCAAGACGAAGGCCCACAGGAACGCTGACGACCAGTTCGCGATCTGGAACTTCATTTTCGGCATCTCGACGATCCCGGCAACAAGTGGGACTGCCGCCCGCAGCGGGCCGGAAAACCGCCCGAGCACCACCGCCCATGCGCCCCACTTCTCGAAGAAGGCATGCCCCTTGGGCAGGAGATCCGGGTAGTTCCGCAGCGGCCACATGCGCGCGATCTGCTCGTGGTAGTGCTGTCCGAGCCAGTACGAGCGGCCATCGTCAGGATATACCAGAAGTCCAGCCCGCCACTGGCGCCGATCAGCGTCCCGATTCCAACCAAGATCGCCCAGAACGGCAGGATCAGCGAAATGAACGCCATCGACTCGCCGAACGCCAGGAGGAACACGGTGGGACCCGCCCAAGCCTTGTGCTCGCGCACGAACGTCAGGATAGCGTCCGCATATCCGTCCAGTCCCATTCGTTTCCCCCGAGTTGTCGTCTCCCTCCCAACGTAGGAACGGGGGAGGCGCCCAGCCTGTAGCAGGCTTGCGTATTGCAGCTCAAGCACCTTGCAACCACGCCGGCGCATCTCGGCCGCAAGCTCCTTGGAGACCTCGACGGCGAGCAGCGTCCCGCGCGATTTCTGCGCCGGCGACAGGCCGCCCGACTCCGGCCCATTAAGCGCCGCCGGTGCGCCGTCGGCTTCGCGCTTGCCGTGCGCCAACTCCTCGCAGGTGAGGTCTCGCTTGCGGCTCTTGAAGGCGAAAAGACGAACGCCAGCCGCATAGGAATGCGCATTGGTCGGCTCGCGCACCCAGGCACGCTTCTTGTCGCCCATCATTTCCTTGAGCGCCGCCGATCGCCGCTCGACGCAAGCGGGGCTATCGTCGACGCAGTCCGCCCGCGGCGGCCCGCTGGCTGCGGTTTCGAGTTCGAACGACGCGCACGAAGCCAGCGCGCTCGCGAGCACGACGACCGACGCGAAGATAGAAAGGCGCCCGACCGGGCGGCGGACGTTCATGGAGTGCCCTCGTGAATGCAATAGTCGGCGCATAGAAGCCTCAAAATGCGGCTATCTGATCGCCAGCCGCCGCTCAAATAACACAATTCAGTAACCGGAGTAATGGAATTCGGGCTACGTCCCTTACACTCCACAGCAACCTAGCCTTACCGGCCACCAACCATCCAGGGAGAATCCACGCCATGGCAAACGCCATCCGAGTTCACAAACACGGCGGGCCTGAAGCGCTCATGTATGAAAGCTCAAGCAGCACGCGATCGGCGTCAACTTCATCGACGTCTACCAGCGCACCGGCCTCTATCCGCAGACGCTGCCGTTCTCTCCGGGCAACGAAGGCGCTGGCGAAGTCACCGCCGTCGGCGAGGGCGTGACCGACCTCAAGGTCGGCGATCGCGTCGCCTATGCCGGTGCGATCGGCGCCTACGCGACCGAACGCCTCGCGCCGGCCGCCGTGCTCGTCAAGCTGCCGTCGTCGATCTCTTATGAAACCGGCGCCGCGATGATGCTGCAGGGCATGACCGTACAGTACCTGCTGCGCCGCACCTACAAGGTCGACAAGAACACGACACTGCTATTCCACGCGGCCGCCGGCGGCATCGGTCTGATTGCCTGCCAGTGGGCCAAGCACCTTGGCGCCACCATCATCGGCACCGCTGGCTCCGACGAAAAGTGCAAGCTCGCCAAGTCCGCTGGCGCGACCCACGTCATCAACTACAAGACCGAGAACTTCGTCGAGCGGGTCAAGGAGATCACCGGCGGGCAAGGATACGTTCCCGGCGTCGCTCGATTGCATCAAGCCACTCGGCCTGTTCGTGACGTTTGGTAATGCGTCTGGCCCGATCGACGCTTTCAACGCGGGCATCCTCGCGGCAAAAGGCTCGCTCTACATGACGCGCCCGACGCTCGGCACCTACACCGCCACGCGGGCCGATCTCGTCGCCACGGCCAATGACCTGTTCGAGGTCGTCGCGTCGGGCGCGGTGAAGATCAACGTCAATCACAAGTACGCGCTGAAGGACGCCGCCCAGGCGCATATCGATCTCGAAGGCCGCAAGACCACGGGCTCGATTATTTTGTTGCCGTAGCTTGCTCTCTCCGCGGTCCGCAACGCCTTCGGCTACTGCGACCGCGGGTCGTGCCCCGCCAGTTGGCAATCTCACCTCGCGATCTTCGATCGCTACGCTTTCTCCCCTTCTCCCCGTGTTTACGGGGAGAAGGGTCACGCCGGAGGCGTGCTTTCAGTACGACATGGGGGGCGGCAACAGCCCGAACGCTGCGGTAGGCATCCGGCGTTTGCCCTACCTGCGCGCAACAACAAGCCGCAGCGAACCGTCGTACTCGGGCGCCGTACGCACGTGGCCATACTTGCGGTCCCAGGCGCCGGACTCCAGGTCAGCGCGCAGCGCCTCGACATAATCCGCCGCCGTCTGCTCGCTCACAAAACTCCACGCCGAGCAGGCAAGACGCGCCGCCGGATCGAGAAGTCGCTCGGGACGCCCGTAATAGGCCTCGTTGAAACCATCACGGCACATCAGCGGAATGGGCACCGGCACGGTCTCGGAGACGCCGCCGATCACCGCCCGCATATGCCCAAGAGCCGGATAGCGGCGCGCCTCCGCCTCCAGCACTTGCGGCGCATAATCGTTGAGCCAGAAGCGCCGCACGAGATCCGGATCGCAGGACAGCACAATAACTGGCCCCCGCGTGACGCGGCGCATTTCTCGCAGGCCGTCGTCGAGGTGACTCCACTGGTGCACCGAGAATGTCGTCATCGCCGCATCGAAATGTCGGTCCGGAAAAGGCAAACTCTCCGCAACCCCATCGATCGCACACGACAGATGAGCCGGTCGCTGCGCGCGCATAGACGCCGACGGTTCGACCGCCGTCACATCGCGATCAAGCGGCTCGTAGGAGCCGGCACCTGCACCAACATTGAGCACGGTACGTGCTGCTCCAAGCGCGCGGCCGATCAGCGCTTCGATCGCAGGTTCGGGTTGTCGGAATGAGGCGTAGTCGCGGCCTATTGTGCCGTAGTCGGCATCGCCCGCGCTGCCGTCCGCTTTGCGCTCGACCATGCCAGTCGCGAAGCCTCGAGGCGGATCAGAGCCGCGCCGTCACGCCTTCACTTTCAGTGTCGTCGGCCCGCCGAGCGGCGCCGATGCCTGTCGCCCGATCTGCGAGCCCGGCTTTGGCGGCTTGCCCGCCGCGAAGCCGTCGAGCACCTTCTCGAACAGCTCAGGCGTTAGGTCCTCGTAGGTATCCTTGAACACCTGGATCATCGGCGCGTTGGCGCAGCTCCCGAGACACTCGACCTCTTCCCACGAGAAATTTCCATCGGCGGAAAGGTGGTGCGGATCGTGATGGATGCGCCGCTGGCACACCTCCTTCAGCGCCTCCGAGCCCCGCAGCATACAGGGCGTCGTACCGCACAACTGCACATGCGCTTTCTTGCCGACCGGCGAGAGCTGGAACATCGTGTAGAAGGTCGCGATCTCGTAAACGCGGATGTAGGCCATATCCAGCATGTCGGCGACATAGCGCATGGCCGGTTCCGGCAGCCAGTTATCGTACTGCTCCTGGGCCCGCCACAGCAGGGGGATCACCGCCGACGCCTGCTTGCCGGCCGGATAGTTTGCAATAGTCGCCTCGGCCCAGGCGAGATTCTCCGGTGTGAAATCGAACGATGCTGGTTGGTCCGGGTGCAGTCGTCTGACGGCCATGGCTACCTGCTCAACGGTCGAATGGTGCTGTAACGGTCGCGGCGCTTGGCAACCGTGGCGAAGGTGATGCCACGACCGCGCGGATTGATCAATTGTCAGACCGCCGCGGCAGTGACCTGAATACGGCGTCCGCCATTCCTAAACCCCGGAAACGGCCCATCCAACCAACAACAGGACTGCAGCGATCGGGCCGAGCACAAGCGCACTTTGAGCGCCGACCTTGAGCAATCCCGTCCAGGCGAAAGCACACAACACGCCGAGCAGCGGAAGGACGAGCGTCGTCCCCAGTCCCCGCGCCAGCGCAAACACCACCGCAACGGCAAGTACCACTCTGCCAGGCGCCCATCGGCCAGCCGTTTTGGATCGCGAACCAGCGATAGGTCACGGTACTGAGGCCCCAGGCGAAGGCTGCGGTCGCGAGCACGAACATGAGGTCGAAAGGAAGGGTCACTTCGGTCTCCGCAATGAATAGCGCACTGGTGCCGCTTGGACTGATGCCGGCAAATCCGGTCGTGCGGCGGCTGTCGATCAGCTCACGCCGCTAAAATGGCGAACGGCGCTGGCGCTATTGCTCTGCAATCATCTATGTGGACATCTGAGCGCCAAGTTGCAGATTGTTTTGGGTGTGGCAAGAGGATTTCCGAGGCGTGTTATTTTTTAATAATAAAAACAACACACTAAGACGCCGTATTTGGCCGAAACCGTACCCAGACATCCAGATCACGGGCGCCGCGCAAGGCCCGAAAAACTGTATCCCGAGTGCAACTCTCGATACGGATCAATGATTTGACGCTTGGGGCGGCAGTGGGTACCTCAATTGCAGCGATAACCATGACGCCAACCATTCGGAGCTGGCGCGATGATGATCAAGATGTTGACCGTCCTTGGGGCGGTCACCGCGGCCACCCAGGGACTGGGAGCATTCGGCGTCGCCCATGCCCAAGCGCCCGATTGCAGCCGCGACGCATTTTCGAAGGCGGTAGACAAGGCCGCGGCTTCTCTGCGTCAGCACAGCGCCGAAAGCCAGCCGCGCATTCTCGCAGGTATCCGGCAGCTTAAGGTTCGCAATGGCTGGCGCGACGAAGAAGAGGGCGAACGCGCGCGCGAGTTGCTCGCCGACCCGGAAACCGACGCGCTCGATCAAAAGGCGGCTCAGCTTCTCGCCACCATGGACCGGTTGTCGGAAGAGGGCGGCCAGAAGGGGGGCGACTGCGCCAAACTGTCGGAGTTGCGCGCCACTGCCGACGCGCTGACAGCAACCGTGCGGTCCAAAACCGAACTCGTGATGAGGCGGATCAGTGCCGCGCTGGCCATGCGCTCGGCGGAACCACTCCCGGGGCAGCCTGTATCAGCCGTGACCAAGCCGCCGCCACTCAGCCCCGTCCCGAGGGCTCCGACGACAGTTGCACGGGTTGACACCAACCGTTTGTCGGACGTCGCGCGCGCCGCGACCCCGCCCGTTGAAAGGCCTGTTTCCGACACTCCGGCGACAACACAAGTCGCCGCGCCGGGCGGATTGCCGACCTCGGCTTTGACAGTTCCGCCAGTGCCAAGTGCCCCCGCGGGAAACTGGCGCGTGACGACCACGCCGCAGGCATTTCCCGCGCCTGCGGCATTGCTGCTCCCGGCACCCGACCAGCCCGCCGCGCAACTCCCACCTAGCCAAGTCGCGTCCGCGCAAATGCCGGTCCGCCCGATTTCGCCAGAGCAGCCACCGCCGAAACCCGGCAAGGCCTCTGACACCTATTCGATCGATGAGATCAGCGGCGCGGCGAAGGGCGTCTTCGGCACGATCTCGTCCAACCTCGCGAGCGTCATCGAACACGCGTTCTCGAAGTATGGCCGCCCGACCGCTTACGTGATCGGCGAGGAAGGTGGCGGAGCGTTCATTGCCGGCGTCCGCTACGGCAACGGCCGGCTCTATCTCAAGCATCAGAAAGCCGGTCGCGTATATTGGCACGGCCCATCGGTCGGCTATGACTTCGGCGCCTCCGGCTCGCGTACGCTGTTCCTGATCTACGGGCTTAACGAAGCGCGCGAACTCTACAGCGGGTTCAGTGGCATCGATGGTTCGGCCTACTTCATCGGTGGCGCCGGGATCACCTTCCTCAGCAACAACAAGGTGATCATGGCGCCGATCCGTACCGGCGTCGGCTTCCGCCTTGGTGCGAACGTCGGCTATTTGCGCTTCACGTCGAAAGCCACCTGGAACCCGTTCTGACACGACCGCGTTCGAGGCGATGATGCCCACCATTGACGAAGTCCTGACGATAGCCCGGCGGGCCGTGCCATCGTCGAGATGGCGCGCCGGCAGGGCGGCGATCCCGAGCAAGTGCGGCTGGCGATTGCCGCGGTCGTGCCAGAGCTGACCCGCCACCTCGAGCGCAACACGTTGTCGCGAGGGGGGCTCGCCAATTTCGTGGGCGCGCTCGGCGCGCCTCAACATGCTGGCCGTCTCAAGAGTTCGGAACTCCCCCGCGATCCGGCCGTCAGCCAGGATGGCAATGCCATCCTTCAACATATCGTCGGCGGCAAGGACGCGAGCCGAGCCATCGCGGCGCAAGCTGCGCGCGCCTCGGGGCTTAGCGAGTCGCTGATCAAGATGCTGCTGCCGTTCATCGCGTCGATGCTGATGTCGGCGCTGCAGCGCTACCTCCAGGGTGGACTGGGCGACATTCTCAAGCGGCTGCCGCAGGGTTCTGGGCGGAGCCAGACGGACGACGACGGAAGTCCGGCGACACGCCGCCCAGGGGCCAGCAACGAGCGCTCCGATGAGCCGCGTGGCGGCTATGGGCGCGGCTTCGAGTTGCCGCAGCAGGGCCCGATCGAGGGCATCCCGGATCGCGGGTCGCGCGGACCGATGGACGTCCCTCGCGAGGCACCGCGCGCTGATACGCCGTGGCAAACGCCGTCCGAACCAGCGGCACCTTCGTCGCCGGAATCGATCCCGCAGCAAGTGCCGCCATCGTGGCCGGGCGAATCTCAGAGCGGCTCCAGCCGCTCACCCTTCGACGATATTTCGGACATTCTGCGCCGCGGTGGTGGCCAGAAGGTCGATGGTCAGCCTCTGCAGCGGAGTGTCCGCGACCTGCTCGGCGGCATCCTCGGCTTCTCCAGCCGCGGCGTGATCGGCTGGATCATCCGTCTGATCGTCGTCCGCTTCGGCTGGGGCCTGCTGAAGCGCGTCCTCGGCCGCTTCCTCGGCGGCCGTTGACCCGCATTCGCGTGCAATCCAATCTATTGGTTGTCGAAGTCCGACGCTTCGAGCGCGGGCGGAGACAGCGCCTCTATTTCCTGGAGGGCCTTGCCCGCAATCCCTTGAAGATCGCCGTACATGCCGACGGTGGATTCTATGACGCCCCGGATCTGGGCCTCCCGCTTGGCCCACTGCTTCGTCGTCACCTTGCGCTCCCTGTCGAGGTCCGACTGCATGTCGGAGAACTTCTCGACGATGGCCTCAATGCGGTGCCGGAAGCGCGGCCCCGTCAGATACTCATAGACCAGCTCCATCTTGGTTTGCTGACCATCCCCCGCCTGCCGCACCTTGGCGATCTCGATCAGCGACTGCCGTAGTGCAATGGCGACGGGGATCGCGCAGCGGGACTCGGCCACCCAGATACCGTCCACGTGATCGAAAGCCGTCACGCCCTTCGGCAATGCGCTGGAGACCAGAAGCGCGAGTTCCGCATTCGCGGTCCTTTGATCGTCACGAAGCTTGGCAAGCCAACTGTCGCTCCAGTTCTTCGTACGCTTGGATTCCCAGAGGATCGTTCCGCAGGGCTGGCCCGAGACGCCGAGCACCCGTTGCAGGACGTCGCCGCCGAACTCGCCCTTCGGTACCGGCTCGATCAGATCCAGCGGAAACTTGGAGCGCAGCAACGACTCCAGTTCCAGTTCCACAACCTCGCCCTGGAGTTGCTGCGATCCCTGCTCGGCCTTGCGCCTCAGTTCCTCGATCTGTTTGCCCATCGAGGCAATTTGCTCTTCCTTTTCCAACACGCGCAGCTTGAGCACCTCCTCGGCCTCGAGCTTCGCCTTATCGCGCACGGCGTGGAGGGACTCCTGGACTTTCTTCTCGATGGTCAGGTCCATCTCCCGCCGCGCGTCATCAAGCTCGCGCTGCTTGCGGAGGAGCTCGGCCTGTTCCTTTTGCGCCTCGGCCAGTTTCACGTCCTTCACCTTCAGCACTTCATGCAGTTCGACGAGCTCTTTCGACTTCTGCTCGATATCCGACGCCGCCAATAGCCTTGCCTTCATCGCCTCCTCGGCGACGATGGCTTGCCGCTCGGCTTTCACCTTCGCAGCGACCTGCTCCTCGACGGACGCCTTGGCCGCGGCAAGCTCACCCTCTTTCGTCTTGAGCGCCGCCTCTCGCTTGGCAACCTCGGCATCCTTGGCGGCCAGCGTTTGCTCGAACTGACGGCGCGACTGCGCGATCAGCGGCGCCGCCAGCGACTCGGTGAGCTTGATCTCCGTTCGACAGGTCGGGCATTGGATGACGGGTTCGTTCATATGCTTCCATTCCATTGGGATCGCCACGGCAGGCGCTCCTCCGATCAAGTCAACGATCGGACACCCTGCCACATGTTCACTAATTGTTCCACGGTTAATTTTAGGTTAACATGCGGTCTTCCCCGCAATCCACGCCGGTACTGCCATGCGAGGTCTGTTCAGTGGGCCCGGGACGAGCGCATTCGACAGCGCTCGCCTCCGTTTGGTTCAGCGCCCGACGTTCGCGATGCGGGTGGGGACGCCGAACTCGCGGTTGCAGATCTCGGCGAGCTTGGCGACGCCTTCACGGATCGTCTGCTCGGTCGGATTGGCGAAGCACAAGCGCAAGCGCGACTTGCCGTGCGCAGGATCGACCGACCATTCGGCGCCGGGGTTCAGGGAAACGCCTTCCTTGCTCGCCGCCTGGAAGAGTTTCAGCGTGTCGACAGAGTCGGGGAGCTTGATCCAGAGGAAGATGCCGCCATCCGGCACCTCGAACTCCGCGGCCGTGCCGAAATTGGCGCTGACCGCTTCCGTGAGTACGCCGAGCTTGCGCTTCAGCACCTTGCGCAGGGCGGCCACATGATCGTCGAAGCGCGCCTCGCAGAATTCGGCCAGAACCATCTGATCGATAGCGCCGGTGCCGGAGTCCGTCTTGAGCGGCAGGATCCGGCTCAATACCGGCCACCCCGCGACGATGTAGCCGAGCCGCACCGCCGGTGCGATCGACTTCGAGAACGAGCCCACATAGATGACGCGATCGTCGCCCGCGATGCCCCGCATCGCTTGCGGCCGCTTGCCATCCCACACGAGATCCGAATAGCACTCGTCCTCGATGATCGGCACGCCGTAGCTCTCGCAGAGCTTGATCACGGCCTGACGCCGCTCCAGCGGCAGGATGCTCGCGGTCGGGTTCTGCACCGTCGGGATCGTGAAGAGATACTTCGGCCGGATGCCCTTGCCTTTCAGATCGGCGAGAATGCGCCCGAGTGCCTCGACATCCATGCCTTGCTTGTCAAGCGGCAGCGGCACCATGTTGACGCCGAAGCGCCGGACGCGGCTCAGGAAGCCGCCGTAGCTTGCCTCCTCGACGATGATCGTATCGCCCGGATCGAGCAGCAGCGAATTGATCAACTCGAGCGCCTGCTGCGAACCGCCGGTAATCAGGATGTCGTCAGCCGTGCAGGCGATCCCGGCGTTCTTGGCAAGCTTCTTGACCAGGAACTCGCGCAGCCCGCGATAGCCCTGCGGTCCACTGTTGAGACCGTAGGTCGCGAGCGTCGATCCCTCGCGCTTCAAAACCGTGCCCGCCGCCGCGATCAGTTCGTCGACCGGCACGCTCGCCGCATCATTATGCCCGCCGACGAAATTGTACTTCGGGAAGCCGTTGTACTTTCCGGCGGCGGCCGGAAGATTGGCGCGGAACAGCGTGGCGTAGTCGATCATTCGGTGGCGTCCTCAGTGGGAGTGGCAATTGTTGAGATCGAAGGGCGGACCTATTCAGCGGCGTCCTTGCGCGCCCCGTCATAACGGCTTTCCGCCTCGTAGTACGCGTCGAAGCCGACGATCCGCTTAAGGTCGTCGAAGCCCATCAAGCGATCGGCCGGATGGCGCTCCATTTTCATTGCGGCAAGGCTTTCGGAAATCGCGCGCATGGCCGCCGAGAGCAGCGTCAGCGGGAAGATTGCGAGGTTGAAGCCCAGCTCATGCAGGCGGCCCATCGACGGAATTGGCGTCTTGGGCTTCCTTCGTCACCCGCGCCATCTCGGCTTCGGACTGCGGCGCTTCGACGAACAGGATGTCGGCGCCGGCGTCGCGAAAGGCGTTCGCGCGCCAGATCGCATCGTCGAGGCCGTTGACGGCGCGCGCATCGGTGCGTGCCAGGATCAGGATATCACCACCGTTGCGCCGCACCTCGTCGCGGGCGTGCGCGGCAGCGCGGATGCGATCGAGCGCCTCGCTGCGGTCGACGACGAGCTTGCCCTTCGTATGACCACAGCGCTTCGGCGCGAGCTGGTCCTCGATCATCACCGACGCGGCGCCGGCCTGGGCATAGCCGCGCACCGTGCGCTCGACGTTGAGGGCGTTGCCGTAGCCGGTGTCGCCGTCGCCGATCACGGGAATCGAGGTCGCCGCGCAAATGTTGCGCACCTGATCCGCCATCTCCGCATAGGAGATGAGACCGGTGTCGGGCAGACCGAGACGCGCCGCCGAGACAGCAAACCCAGACATGAACGTGAATGGAAACCCGGCGTCGCCGATCATCTTGGCTGATAGCGCATCCCAACAGCAGGGCGCCATATGACAGCGTTCCTGGGCCAAAATCGCCCGCAGAGCTTGCGCTTTGGACATCATCTCCCCGTCTCCTCGTGGCCGACACGTCGCCGCGTCGGCCTTGTTTGACGTCACCATTGCAAACGTAGCGCGTGGCGGCAAGCGAGCCGCAAGCCCTTGACCGGCAAGCTTGGCGGCGCAACGACCGCGGCCTTGGCCAGTCGACCGGACCGCGCTAGTGTCCGGACAAGCATGACGACAAATAAAACGACGACGGGAGAACGTCCATGGCCACTGAATCCACCGCCCCCGAAATTCGCGCTTTCTGGCAACCCGGCTGCACGAGTTGCCTGCGCATGAAGGAATTTCTCCAGCGCCACGGCGTGCCGTTCACGTCGGTCAACGTGCTCGAAGAGAAGGGCGCCATGGAGGAGCTTCTGGCGCTCGGCTATCGCACCGTGCCGATCATCCGCCGCGGCAACGAATCCGCCAATGGCCAGGTGTTGCGCGACGTCGCCCGTGTCGCTGGCATCCCCTACGGTGGCACCAAGATCCATCCACCGGCCGAATTGATGCGGCGCCTCACTGAGGTGCAGGGCGCAGCACGGCGCTTCTTCGGGCAGCTCCCCGAGGAGAAGATCAATAACTTCCTGCCGAACCGCCCGCGCACCTACGCCCAGCTCGCTTATCACATCTTCAACATCGCCGACGCTTGGCTCGAACACGAGGTCGATGGCGAGCCGTTGAAGGAAGGTGCCTACAATCGCGTGCC
>LNEA01000327.1 GCA_001464855.1 Rhizobiales bacterium Ga0077530 | reverse complement strand
GAGACGCTCGGCCTCACGCCCGACAAGCCGCTGCCGGAGTCGATTTGGGAAGGCCTGCCGATGCCGGTGAAGGTCTGGGACGACGAGAAGCCATTCGCGGCTTAGTTCTCCGCGGCCGCCAACGGCCCGCGCCAGAGGCGCGCCTTTGGCGCGACGCCTACTGGCGCCGCGGGTCGTGCCCACGCCGTTGGAGATTTCACCTCGCGGCCTTCGGCCGCCACGCTTACTCCTCTTCTCCCCGTGCTTACGGGGAGAAGGTCGGGATGAGGGGCGGCAAAAAATTCCAACGTCGGCACAGAAAAAGGCGGCGCATCGTCGGATGCGCCGCCTGATTTGTTTCGAGCAATCGCCGTGAGATCAATGCACGCCGTAGATCTCGAGCGTCGCGGCGCCGCGGAAATTCGGGCCGTGGCTCGTCGCCCCGAAGATCGATGGGCTCCGACCGCTGGCCGGCGCGCAACACGCGACGCACCTGGACGTCGTCGGCGGGACCGCGACCGTAGAAGATCTTCATGTCGAGCACTTCGATGTCGTTATCGACGGCGCGCAGTGCGATGCGGCGGAAGCGGCCCTCCTTGCGACCGATCCGCAAGACGTCGCGATCGACTTTGAAGCCGATTTTCTGCGAGCCAAGCAGTTCGACCTGCGGGCCAGGACCACCCGGTCCAGGGGGACCACGGCGCGAGACCTTCGCATCGACCGACAGGCGCGCTTCGCCCTTGAAATTCAGCCGCGAGCGATAGATGAACTCGATCTGTCGGAGATAGCTGCGATCGCCGCGCAGATCGATATTGATGCTCTGGCGCTGACGAAGCAGCTGGTCGATCTTGTAGTCTTCGGCAAAGCCGTTGAGATACACGACGCGCACGTTGATCAAGTGGACGTCGTTGCGCTCGGCCGTCAACCGCAGGTCGCTGAACGGTCCCTCACGACGGAACCACTCCTCGTCGCGCGTGAGCCGCAGCACGTCGCGATCCGCCACAAAGCCGACCTTCAGTTCACCCAGCGGCACCCAACGATCGCCGCCCGGTCCCCTCTGCGCCTGCGACGGCGCAATCATCAACGTCAACAGCAGTGCGACTGCACCCGCTATGCGCAACATTGCCGAACTCCCTTCCTGAGCGTTCATCCCTGCGAGAGCCGACAAGGCCGGCAATCCCGATTCGCGACAACACTGATGATCCGATTAAATGGCGGACCTGCGACGGCTCGATGAACGAACAGCAACGGCTGTCGCTGGCAAGCCGGCGCGTGGAGGCGGATAGGGTGGGATTGAGTTGGCATTCAGCGCTGCGCCCGCCCTCAGGCGAATCCGATCAGTCGCCGAATGTCAGCGGGGGTCACGCCCGCATCCCGGAGTTCGGCCAGGCTGGTGTCACGGGCACTTTTTGACAGCTTGCGGCCGGCATCGTCGACGATCAGCCGGTGATGGCTGTAGACCGGCTCGGGCAGATCCAGCAGCACCTGGAGCAAGCGGTGGAT
>LNEA01000326.1 GCA_001464855.1 Rhizobiales bacterium Ga0077530 | reverse complement strand
GCGCAGGTGCGGAGCAGCCGCGGCGTTACCGGGGCACTCGCCGGCGTGCCAGGGACGATCTCGCCAGCCTCACCCTGCGTCCGCACGCCGAACGGCAGTACGGCGAAGAGCACGGTCCACCAGATGACAAAGTAAATCGCCACTCCGAATGTAATGCTCATCACTGTTCCTACTGGCTGGTCACGGCGCCGATCGGGCCCGCTCGAGCCGGCCACCAATCCGACCGTCCGGCGTTAACTATATAGCGCGCGCTGCACGCCTGCCGGCAATCCTGACGTCGGCCCCCTGCGGCCCCTTCCCTACGCCGCGCGCCGGCTGACAACCAGCCCCCTCGGCGTCGCACTCGCGCCCCGCATCCTCCACCACTGGCCCCGATCCTGCACTTCACACTCCGTAAACCCTTTGGACCGGATCCCGGAGTCGATGCCGATGCGTTCCCTGCCTTGTTTCGTTCTGGCCGCCGCTCTTTTGATTCCCGGTGACCTCCACCCTGCACGCGCTGCCGTGGGCCTACCAGCCGAGCAGTCCACCTCATCCCTAGAGTTGATTGTCATCGAAGCGCGTGGCTGTCCGCTGTGCCAGTTGTTTCGCGACGAAATTGCCCCGGCCTATCGCGCCACCGCACGCGCAAAGCAGGCGCCGCTGCGCTTCGTCGACGTCTCCTTCACGGACCCGGTGACCTTGAACCTGGTCGCGCCGATCGAGATCGTCCCGACGGTTGTGCTGATGCGCGACGGCGCCGAGATCGACCGCCTCGTCGGCTATACCGGCCCGGAAATCTTCATGAGCGTCGTTGGCAAGATGCTCGGCGACACACCCTGACGCTGTTTCAGTTCAACGCAAACAGGGCACCCCGTGGGGTGCCCTGTGTTTCGTTGTGCGACAGCGGCGGCGGATTGCGCCACGACTACCTGGAAATGATCGGCGCCGCGATCGAGGTCGCGATGTGGCGGAAGGCGGCGCGCAATTCATCGCCGGTCGTCGTGTTGTAGAACATATGCGGCTCGCTCGCGCAGCCCCGCAGTGTGTCAACCGCCGAACCCGCGGAGCCCAGACCGAACCCGACCGTGTAGACCGTGATACCCGACACCTTCATGGCCGCGCACATGAGACGCGACTGCTGGGTCGAGGTGCCGTGTGGCGAGTTGCAGTTGGCTCCGCTCGAACCCGTAGCGTAGTCAGGGATCATGGCGCCCGCCGTATTCGACGTGGTGCTATTGCAGTACTGCTGATTGTATTCACCGTCCGTCATCAGCACCGCGACCTTCTTCAGCAGCGGCTGGCCCTTTTCGCCCGTCTGAGTCTGCATCGCGTAAGGCTTCGGCTGGCTCGCCGCTGGGTACACGTCAGCCCAGTTTGGTGACAGCAGATACCATGCCCACGCCGTTCCGAGATGGCCGGCCGTATTGCCGTTGGCAGCGAAGCCGTTGATGACGGTCTTCAGCGCGTCCTTGTTGCTTGTGAGCGGAACGATCGTCGATCCGGGTACGCAGGCCGTGCCACTGCTGGTCTGATAAGCGCGGGGGATCCTGTTCGTGCCCGTCGGTGCTGCATCCGTGAATGCATTGGTGCCCGTACGCTCAACAAGGCAATACGTGTTTGCTTGAACGACAGGCTGGACGACGGATTGTAGGCAACCAGCGGACCGAGCACGCTGCCGGCGTTGACTGCCGCCGAGAACGGCGCCAGCGCCACGCGCGAGGTGAACTCGGCCTGGTCGGCCCACACGACGATGTCGATCAGGTCTTTGGCCGCGGCCTTGAGATCCGTCAGCTTGCTGCCGGCCATTGATCCGGTGACGTCGAGCATCAACGACACCTCGAGGTTGGTGCCCGCGTTACCGCCGCCGGCGATCAGTGCCTGACCGCGCGTCGATACCGTGATGCTCTGCCTTACGAGGCTGAGGAACGGCGTCGGTACGGTCGTTTCACCGATCATCGTGAACGTCGCCGCCTCCATATCTGGCGTGAACGATACGACACGGGAAACTTCTTGTGGCTTGTTGGTGTCGAAGTGCGCGAGCGCTTTCTCTTCGGCCAGCGTGAGGTCGTTCTCGAGTTGCCAGACGCGGGCTGCCGCCAGCACGGAGCTGTCGACCGCACTCTGCAGCCGCTCTCGCGCGACCATGGCGCGTCCCAGATCGACGGCGCCGCCGACCAGCGTGAAGACGACGAAAATAGTCAGCGCAAAAATGATGGCGACCGAACCGCGGTCGTCCTTCGACACCGCGGCAAACTTCATTCGCCGAACCAAATCAGCCTGCCAAACGCCCAACGCCGACATGACGCATACCTCTCACACGGGACAAACCCCATCGCGATACCAATAAGCCTCCGCAATTGATTTTTCCTTAAACCGATCTTCGACAATTCATCGCAATTTAAATTTTTATTCGAGTTGCCGATTTTTCGGCTTTCCGATTCGGAACCGCGGTTATTGTTTTGTTCGCCCAATTTATTCACGATCTGTGAAGCATACCGCCGGCACGACGTGAGCACCGAAAAGGGGCGCCGAGCCGGGCGCCCCTTTTCATTTGTACAGTGCGGCTCGATACTACTGCGAGACGTAGAGCGAGGCGATCGAGGTGGCGATGTGCCGGAAGGCGCTGCGCAGCTCGGTGCCGGTCTGGGTGTTGTAGAAGAGCTTACCCGGGGTACTGAAGTGCCCGTCGTCGGACGCGCAATTCTTGAGCAGGGTGACCGGTGCGCCGGACGTGCCGAGACCGAACCCAACCGTATAGACGATGATCCCCGCCTTCTTCATGGCCGTGCAGAGTGCGGCGGTCTGCACGCTCGCGCTGCCCAGCGCCGACGTGCAGTCACCCTTCTCGCTATTGCCGGGGCCGGCATTGCGATCGGGGATCGAGGCACCGGTGGTGTTGGTGGTCGACCCGTTGCAGTGCTGCTGGTTGTACTCGCCGTCCGTCATCAACACGGCGAATTTCCTGACGTCGCCTCCGCTCCGCGAGGAAGCCGGGCACGTCTCCCATTTCGAACAGCCCGACGGCAGCGGCGGATAGTCAGCGGGCCGGTCCGTTGAATGAATGCTCGCGGGGATGCCAGACCACCACGTCGGCGACAGCATGTACCAAGCCCAGGCAGTGCCCAGCGCGCCAGCGGTGAAGCCATCTGCCTTGAAAGACTCAATGGTGCTGTACAGCTTGGACTTGTCGGCCGTCAGCGGGACGATCGGTGTCGCCGGCAGACACTTGCTGGTGCTCGAACTCGAATAATAGACGCGCGGGACCTTGTTGGACCCCGTTGGCGTCGCGTCGGTGTACGCAGCCGTGCCCTGCCGCTCAGATACGCAGTACGCGTGTCGCGGAACTTGAACTTCAAGCTCGACGCCGGGTTATAGGCAACGGTCGGACCCAGCACCGTGCCGACGTTGACGGCCGCTGAAAACGGTACGATCGCGACGCGTGACGTGTGTTCGCTCTGGTCGTCCCAGACGAGGATTTTTACGAGATCCTTGGCCGCGTCCTTGAGATCCGCGATGCGCTGGCCGGCCATCGACCCTGTGACGTCGAGCATCATCGAAACTTCGATGCTGTAGCCGTCATTGCCACCACCACCGCCGCCACGGCAGCCTATGCAGAATTTCGCCTGCGAGCGCGTCGTAACGATGATCGAATCTTCGCGGACCATACTGAGGAACGGCGTCTTGACCGTCGCCTGAGCCTCAATGGTGAGCGTGTTCTCGCCCGTATCGGCGACGAGCTTGGTCAGCTTCGCGTCGACACCATCGGGCTTCATGCTGTTGAAGTGAATGATCGCCTTCTTCTCGGCGAGATCGATGTCCTGCTCGGTCTGCCAGATGCGTGCCGCTGCCAGTGCCGCGCTGTCTACCGTCGACTGCAGCTTTTCGCGCGCGAGAACGGCCCGCCCAAAATCCACGGCGCCACCAACAACCGCCAAGACCATGACGGTCATCAGCGTGAACATGATTGCGACCGATCCGCGTTCGTCACGGGCAGCGCGGCGAGCGCCCTCCCGTATCATCCGGCCCGCCGTCATAGCGCGCTCTTGATGCATTTTGCCTCCAAAAATTCGATGAGCGCGATCACGGGCTCATTTTTATGCCTGCAAAAAGTCCGATCTTGCGCAAACCATACGATCAACACATGGACGGCCTGTTAAGACCTGGAGTTGGCTAGCCACTAATTTCAGTTCGAATAATCCGTGATTAAAAATGTATTTAAACGGATAGGGTCCTGATTACCTTTCGTTAGCCAGCTTTCCGGCAGCCTGCCCGATCTTCGGGCGCCACCAACGCGCTCGACTCGGCATACGCTCAAATCGGTTGGACGCAGACGACGGGCGAACCTAATCTTTCGCGATCCGACCTGCGGAAGGAGTAGTTGTATGCCGCACGCCGACCTTCATGGCCTGAACCTCACGACAGCCAGCGCCGCGGCGGCCGATGCGTTCAACGACACGGTGCTGAGCTACCTCCGCTACCGCAGCGATATCTCCGCCAATCTCCTCAAGACGCTCGCCGCCGATCCCGGTTTCGCGCTCGGTCACGTCCTCAAGGGCTACCTGGCGATGCTCGGCTACAAGCAGGCGCTCGTGCCGGTTGCGGTCGAAGCCGTGCGCACGGCAGAAGGCCTGATCGACGGGGCCAGCGATCGGGAGAAGGCGCACGCAGGCGCCCTCGGAGCCTGGGCAGACGGCGACCTCGATCGCGCCATCGGCACCTGGGAGCAGATCCTCGACGCGCACCCTACGGACGTCCTCGCGTTGCGCTTGCACCATTTCAACGCCTTCTGGCTCGGACGGCCGGGCGCCATGGCCCGCCAGGCCGAGAAGGCGCTGCCGCAGTGGGGCAGCGATCTCCCTGGCTGGGGCACGCTGCTCGCCTGCCGCTGTTTCGCGCACGAGGAACTCGGCAACTACACGCTCGCGGAAGCCTCGGGACGCGACGCCATCGACTTCGACAGAGGGGACCTGTGGGCCGCGCACGCCGTCGCCCACATCCTCGAGATGCAGGGACGCTGCGGCGAAGGCATCGACTGGCTGTCCAGCCTCGAGCCGTATTGGGAGGGCGCCAATAACCTCAAACATCATCTGTGGTGGCATCGCGGGCTCTATCATTTCGAGCGTGGCGAGTTCGATACCGTGCTCGAACTCTACGATCGCCACTTCCGCAACCTGTCGTCGCCACTGACGCAAGCGCAGCCCGACCTCTACATCGACATCCAGAATGCCGCCTCGATGCTGTTCCGGCTCGAACTGCGCGGCGTCGACGTCAAGGCCCGCTGGGTAGAGATCGCCGACAAGGCCGAGGAGCGGATCGGCGACTGCCTGTCGCCGTTCACGCTACCGCACTGGATGATGGCGCTGGCCGCGACGCGGCGCTTCGAAGCGGGCGGACGGATGCTGGAGGCCATGCGCAAGTATTCCGCCGGCACGACGATCAACGCGCGCATGGTGCGGGAATATGCGATGCCGATCAGCGAAGCGTTGCTGCTTCGCGCGCGCGGCGATCCCGCCGCCGCTTGCCGCGTCATGCGTCCGGCGATCGGCGGCATGTACCGATTGGGCGGCAGCCACGCGCAGCAGGACGTGCTCGAGCAGTTGTTCCTCGATTGCGCCATCGCCGCCGGCACCAACGATGACGTCACGCTGATCCTCGAACGCGTCGCCGG
>LNEA01000325.1 GCA_001464855.1 Rhizobiales bacterium Ga0077530 | reverse complement strand
TTCACCTCGATCCCGCCGACGCGATTGTCCGTCATCAATTCCGGCTTGAAGGCGACGCCGTGGCCGGGTGTTTCGCTCGGCTTGAGGATACCACCGACGGGGATCGAGGGATTGACCCAGATGTCGTCGTTCCAGTCCATGTACTCGGCATAATTGGCGTTGGGGATCGAGCACAGCACGTGCACGTTCAGCTCATGGAAGAGGTGCGGCGCCATCTGGATGCCCCACGTATCGGCGATCGCCGCGATCTTGCGCAGTTCAGTGAGGCCGCCGCGCATCGGATCGGGTTGCAGGATCGGCGACGACGGCGTCGTGAAAAAGGGCCGCAGGTCATAGCGCGTGAAGTGGCTCTCGCCACCGACGACGCGCGTCTTCAAGGCCGCCGCGACGCGCTGATAGCCGGCAAAATCCTCGCAAACCACGGGCTCCTCGAGCCAGTAGGGATCGGCCTCGTCGATGTGGTGCCCGGCCTGGATCGCGGTGTCCGCCGTCCAGCCCATATTGACGTCGATCATGATCTCGATGCCGGGGCCGAGCGCGTCGCGCATCGCGTGGACATTGCGCACGTCCTCCCGCCACGGTCGCAGGTGCGCGACCTGCATCTTGATCGCCGTCATGCCCATGCCGACGAATTCCTTGGCGCGCGCGATCATGCCGTCGCCGCCGAGCCCGCGCCAGCAGCCCGAGCCGTAAGCCGGCACCGAGGCGCGCGCGTTGCCCCACAATCGATGCAGCGGCAGGTTCGCGCGCTTGCCGACGATGTCCCACAAGGCGATGTCGACAGCCGACATGGCGAACGTCGCGACGCCGCCGCGACCGACGCGATACGTGCTTTTCCAAAGCATCTGCCAGATGCCTTCGACCTCGGTCGCGTCACGCCCGAGAATGCGCGGCGCGACCATCTCCTTGAGGCACGCCTCGATCGTTTCCGAGCCGTCGCCGAGCATGTGCAGATAGCCCATGCCGGTGAGGCCGCCTCTCGTCGCGATCTCGACCACGAGGAACTGGCGTGGCAACGGATCGACGATACCGGCAGCGGGCGGGCCGTCGCGCCAGGGAATGCTGAGACGCGTCGTGCGCAGGTTGACGATCGTCGTGTCGGACATGGTTCCCCCTCGCGCGCGCTGAACGCGTCGCTACATTTTCAGCATGATTTTGGCGGCGGCGACGGTGCCCGCGTCGAGTTCGGCGAAAGCGGCGGCACCTTCCGACAGTGGTCGCTGCTCCGTCCAGTCGATCGGCCCGAAGATTCCCGCGGCCAGTCCGTCGAGCGTCTCGCGAAACTCGACGGGCGTGTAGGCGAAGGAGCCCAACAGGCTGATTTCGCTTCGCGTGAGATGGAGGTACTCGACCCCACCGTCGCCAGACGAAAGTCCGACGTGAACGATCACGCCGCCATTCTTCACGAGCCGAACCGCTTCCTCGCGGGATGATTTCCCACCGTAGGCGTCAATCACGAGGTCGATGCTTGCGGCCGGCGGCCTGCTCTGCCCGCGAGGATCGTACGTGCCGAAGCGGCCAGCGGCGTTGATGCTGGCGCGCCGCGCCTCGCTCGTCTCCGCCATCAGAATGTTCTGCGTGCCGCGTGATTGGAGTATCTGAGCCGTGCCGAGACCGATCGGCCCGCCACCGATGACGGCGACCTTCGCTGCGGCGAGCGGCAGATGGATGGCCCGCTCGCCGAGGCCGACGGCGTGGTAGCCGACGGCGAAGGGTTCCGCCAAAGCCGCCATCTCCATCGGCATAGCGTCAGACACCGCGAACAGGTTGCGCTCGGGCACTCTGACAAATTCTGCGAATGCCCCGGGGCGTGGCGTGCGCGAGATCACCTGTCGGTTGCGGCAGAGATGCTGGCGGCCGCTGCGGCACACGTCGCAGTCGCTGCACGAGACAATCGGGTTTATCGCGACGCGCCGCCCGGGCCGCTCTCCCGACACCACGACGCCTGCTGCTTCATGGCCGAGAATTTCGGGCGGCGGCTGAGCGGGGTTGTGGCCGTGGTAGACGTGCATGTCCGAGCCGCAGATGCCGCAGACATCGACTTTGACAATCACGTCCTCGTTGGCCTGCGGCTCGGGCTCGTCGCGCAAGACGAGCGTCTTCGGGCCGATATAGACCAGCGCCTTCATGTCACCCCTCGACGTATCTGCGAAAAATGAGTTGATCAAAGCGAACGTACGATACCTTCGCTCCAAACAGCGCACTCAGACATCCTGGCTCCACTTCAATATTGACGTCGGCTAGCTGATGAAGCTCCCAGTTATTCGAGGATTCGGCGAGGATGACTTTTTCTAACTGCTTGCCGACCTCCGAAGCTGATCCAGACGCCTTCAGCTTTCCGATAAATGGAACCACTTTATATACATAATATCCCATATTTCTCCCCGATCAGTTATGGACTATCGACACCGCCATTGGGTGGGCGGCAACGCATGATGCGCTTCAAAGCTAAGTACGCGCCCTTCGAAGATCCGTATTTTTCGATTGCTTGGATGGCGTAGTCTGAGCATGTCGGCTCAAAACGGCAAGATAGTCGCAAACGGCTGGGTGCATTCCGCTGATAGGCACGCACGAGGCCAATCACGATGCGCTTCATAATCGGTACCAGAGTTTGCTTGTAGAACTGGGCCAGCGATAAAGGCGCTAGCCCAGTTCATTGCGCGTGACGCTAGAGCTTGAACGGCACGACCTTCTGTTGCTGCGTGCCGAGGCCCTCGATCGACAGCTTCATGACGTCGCTCGCCTTGAGGAACGTCGGCGGCTTCATGCCGAGGCCGACGCCCGGCGGCGTGCCCGTCGTCACGACGTCCCCCGGCTCGAGCACCATGAACTGCGAGACGTAATGCAGGATGAAGTCGCACTTGAAGATCATCGTGCTCGTCGAACCCGACTGAGCGCGCTTGCCGTTGACGTCGAGCGACATCGGCAGGCTGTTGACGTCCTTGACCTCATCGGCGGTGACGAGCCAAGGGCCGAGCGGCCCGAACGTCTCCGCGCATTTGCCTTTCATCCACTGGCCGCCACGTTCCATCTGGAAGGCGCGCTCCGAGATGTCGTTGCAGATCGTGTAGCCGGCGATGTGGCTGGCAGCGTCCTTGAGATCGACATAGCGCGACCGCTTGCCGACGACGAACGCGATCTCGAGTTCCCAGTCGAGCTTCGTCGAATCGCGCGGGATCATGACGTCGTCGTTGGGGCCGCAGATGCAGTTGGTGAGCTTGTAGAAAATGATCGGCTCGGCCGGGATCGGCTGTCCGGCCTCCTTGGCGTGGTCGGCGTAGTTGAGGCCGATGGCGACAAAATTGCGAACATTGCCGATCGGCGCACCGAGCCGCACGCCCGATGGCGCGGCCGGCAGCGAGGCTGGATCGATCGCGCGGAGCTTGGCGAGGCCGGCGTCGCTCAACACGCTGCCGTCGATATCCTTCACGTGACCCGATAGGTCGCGAATGGTGCCGTCACGGCCGACAAGGCCGGGCTTTTCGGCGCCGGGCGCACCGAAGCGAACGAGCTTCATGGGGTTCACTCCTCTGAGGATTTTCTTGGGTTCCGTATGCGTAGGGCGCGACGCGTTTCCTGTCCAGAGCCATTGCCACCCGGCGGCAAGCCTGCTCAGATGCCGCAAACGCAATCCACCGAGGAGACGCTACAATGAAAAACCCCTTCGACCTCACCGGCCAGGTGGCGCTGATCACCGGCTCGAGCCGGGGAATCGGACGTTCGATCGCCGAGATCATGGCGTCGATGGGGGCCAAAGTCGTGGTGTCGAGCCGCAAGGCGGACGCGTGCGAAGAAGTTGCATCAGCGATCCGCAAGTCCGGCGGCGACGCGCACGTCATCCCTTGCAACATCGGACGCAAGGAGGAGGTCGAGCTCCTTCATCGCAAAACCATCGAGAAGTACGGGAAGCTCGACGCGCTGGTCTGCAACGCCGCCGTCAATCCCTACTATGGCCCGCTCGGCGGCATCTCCGATGACCAGTTCGACAAGATCATGGCGACCAACATCAAGTCGAACCTCTGGCTCGCCAACCTCGCGGTGCCCGGGATGGCCGAACGCGGCGGCGGCACCGTCACCATCATCTCGTCGATCGGCGGCATCCGAGGCTCCGCGATCCTTGGCGCCTACGGCATCTCGAAAGCGGCCGACTTCGCGCTCGCCCGCGCCCTTGCAGTCGAATGGGGGCCGAAGAACGTGCGCGTTAACTGCATCGCGCCGGGCCTCGTGAAGACCGACTTCGCCAAGGCACTCTGGGAGGACGAAGCCAATCTCAAGCGCCGCCTGGTCACCACGCCTCTCCGCCGCATCGGCGAGCCGGAAGACATTGGCGGCATCGCGGCGTTCCTCGCCGCGCCTGCCGGCGCGTTCATCACTGGACAGGTGATTGTCGCCGACGGCGGCGTGACGATCGGATCTTAGTCGTACGTCTGGACAAGCGCGTTCGGACAGGCCACTGTCGGAGCTGGATATTCCGCGCACGGTTTCTGCGCGGGGCGCGATCGAATTAGCTGACCGTCGGCGGCGGGACGCTCCCAGCCGCTGACGTCACGACCAATAGAACAACAGGCCCGCATCAAAAGCGGGCGACATGCTAGGGAGGAACACTATGACCCGTCGCCGGGTAATGGCTGCTGCTATTGCCGCTGTTCTGTTGTTGCCGGTCGCTCTCGCAGCCAGTCCGTCAGCGGTCGCACAAAGCTATCCGACGAAGCCGATCACGCTGATTGTGCCATGGCCGGCCGGCGGCTCCACCGACATTTCGATGCGGGCAATTGCCCGCGGCGCCGAAAAGCATCTTGGACAGCCCATCATCGTCGACAACAAAGGCGGCGCGTCCGGCACGCTCGGACCGGCGACCATGGCGGCCACCGCCAAGCCGGACGGCTACACCATCTCGCAGATCCCCATCACCGTGTTCCGTCTTCCGTTGATGAAGAACCAGAAGGTGTCTTGGAATCCCGACACCGACTTCTCTTACATCGTCCATTTGACGGGCTACGCGTTTGCGGTTGGCGTCCGAGCGGAAAGCCCATTCAAGACGTGGCAGGACGTCGTCGATGCCGCGAAGGCAAACCCCGGCAAGGTGACCTACGGTTCGCCGGGTGCGGGCACCTCGCTTCACATCGGGATGGAGCTCATCGCGGGCCAGTCCGGCATCAAGCTGACGCATGTACCCTTCAAGGGTGATGGCGAGCAGCGCGCCGCCGTTCTCGGCGGGCACATCGACATGGCCGTGGGTGGCAGCGGGCTCGTGCCGTTCGTCGGCGACGGGACGATGCGCGCGCTCATGATCTGGACCAAAGATCGCGCCAAGGCGTGGCCGGACGTGCCGACGCTGAAGGACCTCGGCTATCCCTGGGTGTTCGACAGTCCATTTGGTATCGCCGGCCCGAAGGGCATGGATCCAAAGATCGTCCAGATCCTGCACGACGCATTCAAGAAATCGATCGAGGATCCTGAGACGCTCGCCGTGCTCGATAAGTTCTTCATGGTTGCGAATTACGCGGACCAGAAAGGTTACCTCGAGATCATCAAGCAGACGACAGCCTACGAAAAGGACGCTCTGGAGCGAATTGGACTTGCCAAATAGCGCCGCGATCGGCAATGGGCACGGACATCCAGCAACCAACAGCATCACCGATGCTGCAAGAAGCGCAGCAATCCATCGGCAGACGCGAAAGCGCACCTGCCACATCTAAAACCGGAGGAAACGAATGAGATTTGCTACTGTCATCACGCGCACTTTGGCCGCTGCCGCCATCATCGGCGTCGCCACCGGCGCCATGGCGCAGAGCTACCCAACGAAACCCATCACGCTGATCGTGCCCTGGCCGGCCGGCGGCTCCACCGACGTCGCCATGCGCGCGCTTGCCGAAAACGCATCGAAGCACCTCGGACAACCGATCGTCATCGACAACAAGGCGGGCGCGTCCGGCACGCTCGGCCCTGCAGCCATGGCGGCGACCGCAAAGCCCGACGGCTACACCATCGCGCAGATGCCGATCACGGTGATGCGCCTGCCGCTGATGCAGAAGGTGAGTTTCGACGCGGAAAAGAGCTTCACCTACATCGTCCACCTCACCGGCTACACGTTCGGCATCACGACCAAGGCCGACAGTCCTTACAAGACCTGGAAGGACGTCGTCGACTTTGCCAAGGCGAACCCCGGCAAGGTGACGTATGCGACGCCCGGCGCCGGCACCTCGCTCCATATCGGCATGGAACAGATCGCCGATGCCGCCGGCATCAAGCTGACGCAGGTGCCGTTCAAGGGCGGCGCGGAAACGGGCGCTGCCGTTCTCGGTGGCCACACCACGCTGCAAGCGGATTCGACTGGCTGGAAGCCGCTTGTCGAAGCTGGTCAACTTCGCCTGCTCGCGATCTGGACCGCCAATCGCAGCAAGGTCTGGCCCGACGTGCCGACGCTCAAGGAACTCGGCTATCCGTTCGTGTTCGACAGCCCATTCGGCATCGCTGGCCCGAAGGGCATGGATCCGAAGATCGTCGAGATCCTGCACGATGCCTTCAAGAAGGCGCTGGAAGATCCGGGCGTGATCGCAACGCTCGAGCGCTACGACATGGTGCCGCGCTACATGAGCACCGCCGACTACAACACGGCCGTCAAGGGCGTCATCGCGCAGGAAACGGCCGCGCTGAGCAAGATCGGCCTGCTCAAGAAGGAATGACGCGGCGCGTCACGACACTCCGGCACGATGCCCGTGGGCATCGTGCCGTACGTTTTTGAGTACGGAGAGTGACCGTTGAAGGTATCGCTGCTGCGCAACGCGCAATTGTGGGGTGGGCTCGTCTGGCTCGCATTTGGTGCGTTCATCGCCTATCACGGCTACGAACTGGGGCTTGGCGTCGCGCGTGAGCCGGGCTCGGGCTTCGCGATCTTCTGGCTCGGTCTGTTCACCGCTGCGTTCGCGCTGTCGATCATTTTCAGCGCCATCAACGAAGGCAGCGAGGACATCGCATCGCTGTGGCAGGGCACACGCTGGGGCCGAGTCGCGCTGATCATTGTGTTACTGCTCTTGTTCGGCTTCTTCTTCGAGCGGATCGGCTTCGTCATCTGCTCGCTGACGCTGCTGCTGGTCCTGATGCGATTTGTCGATCCCGTGCCGTGGACGACCGCCCTCGTCACATCCATCACCGCCACGTTCGGCGTCTGGTACACGCTGAGCAAGCTCCTGCTGATTCAGCTCCCGAACGGGCTGCTGAGCCCGTGGCTCGGCTGAGGAACGATCATGGACATCATCTCCGCGCTCGGCCACGGTTTCTCGGTCGCTCTCCTGCCGACCAATTTGATGGCCTGCTTCTTCGGCGTTTTCATCGGCACGCTCGTCGGCGTGCTGCCGGGGATCGGGCCGGTCTCGGCGATGGCGCTGCTGCTGCCGGTGACGCTGTCGAGCACGCCCGAAGCCGGCATTATCATGATGGCCGGCATCTACTACGGCTCGATGTACGGTGGCTCGACCACTTCGATCCTCGTCAACATTCCCGGTGAAGCCGCGTCCGTCGTCACCTGCCTCGACGGTCACGCGATGGCCAAAAACGGCCGCGCCGGCCCCGCCCTAGGGATTGCCGCGCTCAGCTCCTTCGCTGCCGGCACGTTCGCCATCATCGCGCTAATGCTGGTCGCGCCGGCGCTCGCTAGGTTTGCGATCGCCTTCGGCCCCCCGGAATATTTCAGCCTGATGGTCCTCGGGCTCACCGTTCTCGCCTTCCTGACCCACGGATCGATGGCCAAGGCGCTGCTGATGGCCTGCGTCGGCGTCATCCTGGGCCTCGTCGGCATCGATGGCATTACGGCGGCGCCGCGCTTGACCTTCGATCGCCTGGAGTTGCTCGATGGTGTCGGACTGGTGCCCGTCGTCATGGGGCTGTTCGGCGTTGCCGAAATCCTCGCGAATATCGAACGCAGCATCCAGCG